>NZ_JASCON010000039.1:0-50177 GCF_029959585.1 Pseudomonas sp. PS02302 | reverse complement strand
CGCTCCTACAGACACATCGGACCTTGTAGGAGCGGCCGCATCGGCGGACCGCCATGGCCGCGATACCGAAGAACCACAGCAAGGAAATCCCCATGACCGTCCACGGCTATCACGACCTGAGATTCGAATCCGTCCGCGAGGCCTTCGCCGAGTTGTTGGCCGCCGGCCAGACTCGCGGTGCGGCGCTGGGCGTCCAGGTCGGCGGTGAAACGGTGCTGGATCTCTGGGGCGGCCTGGCCGACAAGGACGGTCAGACGCCCTGGCACACCGATACCCTGCTCAATCTGTTCTCCTGCACCAAGGCCTTCACCGCGGTGGCGGCGCTGCAGCTGGTGGAGGAGGGCAAGCTGGCCCTCGATGCCCCGGTCGCCGAACGCTGGCCGGAATTCGCCGCCGCCGGCAAGGCCGACGTTACGCTGCGACAGCTGCTCAGCCACAGATCCGGCGTCTCCGCCTTGCGCGAACGCCTGGCGGGTGACGCCCTCTACGACTGGGACACCATGACCGCCGCGGTCGCCGCCGAGGCACCCTGGTGGACGCCCGGCACCGCCCATGGCTATGCCCCCATCACCTTTGGCTGGCTGCTGGGCGAACTGATCCGTCGTGCCGACGGCCGTGGCCCGGGCGAGGCCATCGTGGCCCGGACCGCCGGGCGCCTGGGCCTGGATTTTCACATCGGCCTGCCGGCCAGCGAAGACGAGCGCGTCGCCCATATCGTGCGGGGCAAGGGCGTGCTGGGCGATGCCGCTGCGCAGCGCCTGCTCAAGACCACCCTGAGCGACCCCGTGGCGCTGCCGACCCTGGCCTTTGGCAATCCATCCGGGGTGCTCACCAGCACCAACAAGGCCGAATGGCGGCGCTTCCAGCAGCCGGCGGCCAACGGCCACGGCCATGCGCGCAGTCTGGCGGGCTTCTATGCCGGTCTGCTGGCCGGGGACCTGCTGGAATGGGAGACCTTGAGCGAGGCCCTGGTAGAGCACAGCCAGGGCGAGGACCGTACCCTGCTCACGCCAACCCGCTTCGGGCTGGGTTTCATGCTCGACCAGCGGGACCAGGCCAATGCCACCTACGGCCTCGGCCCCCAGGCCTTCGGTCATCCGGGGGCGGGTGGCTCGACCGGCTTCGCCGATCCAGAGCGCGAGGTGGCCTTCGGCTTCGTCACCAATACCCTGGGGCCCTACGTGCTGATGGACCCACGCGCCCAGGCCCTGGCGCGGGCGGTAGGGGAGTGCCTCTAGGGCGGTCGGCTAGCGGGCGATGGCCGCCTCGATGTCCTTGAATTCGATCACCCGGACATAGGGCGCGATCTCGCCGCTGATGGAGAAGTGCGCGCCGATCACCGTGACCTCGACCCCTTCGTTTTCCACCAGGTACTGCACCACCTCGTGGAAATCGCCGTCGCCCGCCACCAGGTAGAGCTTCTTCCAGCCGCGCTTGGCATGGGAGCGCATCAGATTGAACGCCAGGCCGACATCCACGCCTTTCTGGCTCTTGGTGGTGTACTGCTCGCCGGTCACCGGATGCAGGATCGGCCCGCCACCCACGGAGGCAGGCCATTCGTGGGCCTTGCTCTGCAGCCAGTACAGCTTGACCCTCAGGCCGGCGCCCTTGGGTGGGGCCGAGCTCAAGAACTTGTTGAAGCCGGTCTGGGCGATGGTGGGTGGGTCGCTATCGCAGTTGAAGTAGTAGGCGTCGCCTATGGGTTCGCCCGCATCCTCTTCAATGAAAAGCCGTAGCTTGAGATAGTCGAATTTCGCGCCATAGACCGAACCATTCCAGGCGCTCAGGGCATAGGCACCGTCGACAAACCAGGCGACGCCCGTTCGAGTTGTAGTTGCCATCGTATTGCTGGGACCAGGTTTTTTACCGTTGATGGGCGCACACCCGCACGCGGGATACGCGGCGCCTATTGTGGGCTTAATTCCCGGTTTGCGCCTCAGGTAACGAGAAGGGATTGCAAACGCCGCGACCTAGAGCGTCCGCCCGGGCGCGAAAGTGGCCCTGGATACCGAAAGACGAGCGCTTGATCGCCCTTTGTCAGATCGCTGGCGCTGGAGGCCGGAGGTCAGGTCGTTGTGGCTTCGCGCCCGTCATTGGCGTGGGGGGCATCGATGATCAGGGCGCTCTGCAGCAGGCGAATGCGCGGCGCCACATGGTAGGCGCCATCGTCATCATGCCGCAGGTAAAGACGTTCGCAGCCCAGGCACAGCCATACCGTGCTCTGGTTGTAGGGATAGAAGCGGGGCGCGATGGGGGCGTCAGCTGACCAGTAGTGAGTGCCCGCCGGGTGGTACTCCGCGATGATGGCGTCTTCGGGGGCGTGACGTGCCAGGGTGCCGATCTGCGCGAACTCCGTTTCCCGGTAGCCCACCGGCCAGGCCGTCCATCCCGCCAGGTCCCGCCGCAGACAGCGACAGTCGCGGGTAATGGCTGCGGCCCTGGCGGCCAGGCGCTCCAGGGTCGCGACATCGATGAGTCCTTCCATGCTCTCGCCTCCGGGCGGGTAGCCATGCCTTCAACAGAACCTTCGCTCGCCGCCAACCCATCAGCAGCGCCCTGGCGGCGATTCGCCTGGATCTTCCTTCGCTCGCTGCCAGGGGCACTGCCACTGGTCGGCACAGACGCAAATTTCGTGACTCGACCGCTTTGCCCGGCGTAGGTTTGCGGCCACAATCTCGAAACTACTTTAAGTTCACTCATGCCGCCGGCTCTGGCCGGGGCATTGATTCACTCTGTCCTCCGGCTCGCCGATGGGAAACTTTGCATGAAGCTGATCAAATCCACCACCCTCATTCTCTGCATGGGCGTATCCGCCTGCAGCTCCTTCCAGGGCACTGGCGACCAGGCCGCCGCGCCTGCCACGCCGGGCAATGCCCAGGCCAGCACCGCCGCCAGCGGCAGCCACTGGTGGTGGCCGTTCGGTGGTGGCGACCAGGCGGCCGCGCCGGCCAAGCCGGTCGCCAAGGCGGCCGAGCCCAAGGCCGAAGCCAAGGTCACGGCGAAGGCGCCCGCCGCCAAGTCCGAACAGGCCGCTACGGCAGGCGAGAAGGGCAGCCGCTGGTGGTGGCCCTTCGGCAGCGAAGACGTGAAGCCCCTGGCCAAGGCGGAAGTCCTCAAGCCGGTACCGGTCAAGGTCAGCAAGGCCTGGCTGGATGAACACGAGCAGAAGCTGCGCGTCGCCGTGGCCGGCAGCAATGTCAAGGTCGAGCGTCGCGACGACGCCCTGGTACTGATCACGCCGGTGGACAGCTCCTTCAACCCGGATCGCGCCGAGATGCTGCTGCCGGTGATGCTCGGCCCGCTGTCCCGCTCGGCCAAGTCGGTGAGCGTGGATGAAGACAGCGCCGTCATCGTGCTGGGCTTCAGCGACAGCACCGGCGCCGCCGCGCTCAACGACAAGATCAGCCTGCAACGCGCCCAGGCCGTGGCGGCGATCTTCCGTCTCAGCGGCTACAGCGGCAATCGCCTGATCGTGCGCGGTCTGGCCGCCGCCCATCCGCGTGCCGACAACACCACCGCCGCCGGTCGTGCCGTCAACCGCCGCGTCGAGGTACTGATCCAGCCGCGCGCCACCGTGCTGGCCAGCCTGCAGTCGCTGGCGGCGCGCTAGCTACAAAGCTTGTCCTGAAGCAGGCGAGCCGGGCGGGACTTGGTTAAGCTAGGTCGATACCGACCTAGCAGGAGACTTCCATGTCACCGTCCCTCGCCGATATGCGTCGCGACTACACCCGCGACGGCCTGACCGAAGCCCAGGCGCCCGCCGATCCTTATGCCCTGTTCGGGCAGTGGTTCGAAGAGGCGGTGCGTACCGAGCAACCTCCGGTCGAAGCCAATGCCTGCTGGCTGGCCACCGTCGACGACGAAGGCCAGCCCCATTGCCGCGTGCTGCTGCTCAAGGGCGTCGATGCCCAGGGCTTCGTCTTCTATACCAATTACGACAGCGCCAAGGGGCAGCAGATGGCCGCGCAGCCGCGTGCGGCCATGACCTTCTTCTGGCCGGCGCTGGAGCGCCAGGTGCGCATCGAGGGGCGGGTGGAACAGGTGTCCGCCGAGGAATCCGATGCCTACTACCGGGTCCGTCCACTGGGCAGTCGCCTGGGTGCCTGGGCCTCGCCGCAGAGCCAGGCCATCGCCGATCGTCACGAGCTGGAGCAGCGTCTGGCCGAGGTGCAGCGGCGCTTCGCCGACGGTGATCCCAGCCGGCCGCCGTTCTGGGGTGGCTATCGCCTGAGGCCCCAGCGCATCGAGTTCTGGCAGGGGCGTTCCAGCCGCCTCCACGATCGGCTGGATTACCAGCGCGTAGAGGGTGGCTGGCAGCGCCAGCGCCTGGCACCTTAAGGCGTTCGCAAGGTGCCGAGGTTACAGTCGCCGGAAACCTCCCCGGACGCCCTGGGTCAAGGATAATAGCGATCTGCGCCCGTACCGCTGCCCGGTACGGCCAGTGTCTTTCAACTGCCCCTGGAGTTGCCCCATGAACAGAGTCCTTCAACTCGCCGCTTCCCTGACCGCCGTCGCCCTGCTGGCCGGCTGCGCCTCCGATCAGTCCGGCGACGTCTATTCGCGCGATGAGGCCCGGCAGGTGCAGACGGTCCGTACCGGTACCATCACCGCCCTGCGTCCGGTCACCATCGAGGGCACCAAGTCGCCCGTTGGCGCCGGGGCCGGTGCCGTGGTCGGTGGCATTGGCGGTAGCGCCATTGGCGGCGGGCGTGGCAGCTTCGTCACCGCCATCATCGGTGCGGTAGCCGGCGGCCTGCTGGGTGCGGCCACCGAAGAGGGCTTCACCAAGGCCAGCGGTGTCGAGATCACCGTGAAGGAAGACGACGGCGGCTCCCGCGCCTATGTGCAGGCGGTCAACAAGGGCGAGATGTTCCGCGTCGGCGAGCGGGTGCGCATCATGACCGTCAACGGCACCAGCCGCGTCGCGCCCAACTGATCTTCCGGACGTACCCGAAGGTACGTCCTCGCCCTTCCAGAGCGGGTGTCCGAATCGCTAGACTGCGAGTCGGACGCCCGTTTGCGTTTTCGCCCGTAAATAGTTGTCGCCTGGGCGCAATGCCGCGCCTGGAGGTCGTCCTACAATCCCCCTCAGTCACCGCCGTGATCGGCAGGAGAAATCCCGATGTCCGCTTCTCAACCCAATGTGCAACGCGCCGCCTTCGATGAGGTGATGGTCCCGACCTACGCCCCCGCCGCGTTCATTCCGGTGCGAGGAGAGGGTTCCCGCGTCTGGGATCAGGCCGATCGCGAATACGTCGACTTCGCTGGCGGCATTGCCGTCAGTGCCCTGGGCCATGGCCATCCCGCGCTGATCAAGGCCCTGACCGAGCAGGCCGGCAAGCTCTGGCACGTGTCCAACATCTACACCAACGAGCCTGCCCTGCGCCTGGCGCGCAAGCTGGTGGACCATACCTTCGCCGACCGGGTGTTCTTCGCCAACTCCGGTGCCGAAGCCAACGAGGCGGCCTGCAAGCTGGCCCGTCGCTATGGTCATGACGTCAGTGGCGGCAGTCGCTACGAGATCGTCGCCGCCACCAACAGCTTCCACGGTCGGACCCTGTTCACCGTCAGCGTTGGGGGGCAGCCCAAGTATTCCGATGGCTTCGGTCCCAAGATCGAAGGCATCCGCCACGTGCCCTACAACGACCTGGCCGCCCTCGAAGCCGTGGTTTCGGACAAGACCTGCGCGGTCATCCTCGAACCCATCCAGGGCGAGGGCGGCGTGCTGCCGGCCGACCAGGCCTACCTGGAAGGCGCGCGTCGCCTGTGCGACACCCATGGCGCCCTGCTGATCTTCGACGAGGTGCAGAGCGGGGTCGGTCGCAGCGGTCATCTCTACGCCTACCAGCACTATGGCGTGGTGCCGGACATCCTCACCACCGCCAAGAGCATCGGCGGCGGTTTCCCGCTGGCAGCCATGCTGACCACCGAGCAGGTCGCCCAGCACTTCAGCGCCGGCGTGCACGGCAGCACCTATGGCGGCAATCCGCTGGGCTGCGCCGTGGGCGCCGCGCTGCTGGACATCGTCGCCACCCCGGAAACCCTGGCCGGCGTCGCCGCGCGCCATCAGCGCTTTGTCGCCGGTCTGGAGCAGCTCAACGCCCGTTACCACCTGTTCCAGCAGATCCGCGGCCTGGGCCTGCTGATCGGCGCGGTGCTCAACGACAGCTGGAAGGGGCGCGCCAAGGACATCGTCACCGCCGCCAACGAGGAAGGCCTGATGATCCTGCAGGCCGGCCCGGACGTGCTGCGCATGGCGCCGAGCCTGATCATCGCCGAGACCGATATCGACGAAGGCCTGGCCCGCCTGGATCGCGCCCTGGCGCGTCTTACCCAAGGCTAATCTCCGGACGCGGGACGCGTACCGCTGGCATCCAAGGATGGATCCGTACACAAGGAGTTCTCATGCTGGTAATGCGCCCTGCGCGCGCGGCGGATCTGCCCCTGGTCCAGCGGCTCGCCGCGGATAGCCCGGTTGGCGTCACCTCGCTGCCCGACAACCCCGAACGGTTGCGCGACAAGATCCGCACCTCGGAGTCGTCGCTGGCGGCCGAGGTGGGCTTCCATGGCGAGGAGAGCTATTTCTTCGTGCTCGAAGACACCCGCAGCGGCGAGCTGCTGGGCTGTTCGGCCATCGTCGCCTCGGCCGGTTTCTCCGAGCCCTTCTACAGCTTTCGCAACGAGACCTTCATCCACGCCTCGCGCGAGCTGAAGATCCACAACAAGGTCCATGTGCTGTCGCTCTGTCACGACCTGACCGGCAACAGCGTGCTGAGCAGCTTCTACGTCCAGCGCCCGCTGCTCGACACCCCTCACGCCGAACTCAATTCCCGCGCCCGTCTGCTGTTCATGGCCGCCCACCCGGCGCGTTTCGCCGATACGGTGGTGGTGGAGATCGTCGGGCTGGCGGACGATGACGGCGAATCGCCGTTCTGGAACGGGGTAGGGCGCAACTTCTTCGACATGGACTACGCCGCCGCCGAGCGCCTGTCCGGGCAGAAGAGTCGCACCTTTCTCGCCGAACTGATGCCGACCTATCCGCTCTATGTGCCCCTGCTGCCCGACAGCGCCCAGGAAGCCATGGGGCAGGTGCATCCCCGGGCTCAGATCACCTTCGACATCCTCAGCCGGGAAGGCTTCGAAACCGACAACTACATCGACATCTTCGATGGCGGTCCGACCCTGCACGCCCGCACCACGGCCATCCGCTCCATCGCCGAGAGCCGCCTGGCGCCGGTGAGCGAAGGTAGTCCGGCCGGCGACGAGGCACCCTGGTTCCTGGTCGCCAACGATGGCCTGGAAAATTTTCGGGCGCTGGCCACGCCGCTGCGCTGGACGCCTGGCGAAGCCGTCGTCCTTTCCCCCGAGCAGATCGCCACCCTGGAGATCGCCGAAGGCGACCGGGTTCGTCTGGTAGCGCTGTAGCCGACCCTAGCGTCTTTGGAGGTCCGATGATCGTCCGTCCCGTCACCCGTGCCGATGTGCCCGCGCTGCTGCAACTGGCGCAGGCGGCCGGCGCCGGTCTCACCACCCTGCCAGCCAGCGAGGAACGCCTGGCGCAGCGGGTGGAAAATGCCGAGCGCAGCTTTCTGCGCCAGGTCGAATCCGCCGACGCGGACTATCTGTTCGTCCTGGAAGAGGACGGCGAGGTCATCGGCATCGCGGGGATCGCCGCGGCCCTGGGGCTGCGTGAGCCCTGGTACAACTACCGGGTCGGCCTGACGGTGAGCGCCTCGCGCGAACTGGACATCCACCGGCAGATCCCCACGCTGTTTCTGGCCAATGACATGACCGGCAGCTCCGAACTCTGCTCGCTGTTCCTGCGCGCCGATCGGCGCGGTGGCGCGGCCGGGCGCCTGCTGTCCAAGTCACGCTTCCTGTTCATCGCCGAATTCCGCGAGCTGTTCGCCGAGCGCATCATCGCCGAATTGCGCGGCATGTCCGATGACCAGGGCCAGTCACCCTTCTGGGAAGCCCTGGGCCGGCATTTCTTCAAGATGGAATTTTCCCAGGCGGACTACCTCACCGGCATCGGCAATCGCGGTTTCATCGCCGAGCTGATGCCGCGCTTTCCGCTGTACACCTGCTTCCTGTCGCCGGAAGCGCGCCAGGTGATCGGTCGGGTGCACCCGGATACCGAGGCCGCGCGCCGCCTGCTGGAGGCCGAGGGCTTCAACTACCAGGGCTATGTCGACATCTTCGACGCGGGTCCGACCGTCGAGGCCGAGACCGCCAAGGTGCGCGCGATCCGCGACAGCCAGCGCCTGGTCCTCGCGGTCGGCACGCCGGGCGACGATGCCGAGGTCTATCTGATCCACAACCGCAAATGCCAGGACTGCCGCATCACCAGCGCCCGCGCGCGCCTGGCTTCCGGCACCCTGGTGGTCGATCTGGCCACTGCCCGCGAACTGCGGCTGATGGCCGGCGCTCAGGTGCGCGCCGTGCGGCTGATGCCCTGAGGAGACCCCATGGATAGCCTCTATATCGCTGGTCAGTGGTGCCCCGGACGTGGCGAGACCTTCACCTCGCTCGATCCCTACGCCGGTACCGCGCTCTGGCAGGGCGCCGCCGCGGATGCAGCGGACGTCGATCAGGCGATCGCCGCGGCTCGCCAGGCCTTTCCTGCCTGGGAAAGACGCGGCCAGGCCGCGCGCCTGGAAATTCTGCAGGCGTTCGCCCAGGCGCTGCAGCAACGTCGTCCCGCGCTGACCCGGGCCTTGGCCGAGGAAACCGGCAAGCCGCTGTGGGAGGCCGATACCGAGCTCGGCAGCATGATCGCCAAGGTGGCCATCTCGGCCCAGGCCGAAGCGGCCCGCGGTGGCGAGCGCGCGGCCAGCGTGGCGGACGCCCGCAGCGTCACGCGTCATCGACCGCATGGTGTCCTGGCGGTCTTCGGTCCCTACAATTTTCCCGGCCATCTGCCCAATGGCCATATCGTCCCGGCGCTGCTGGCTGGCAACACGGTGGTGTTCAAGCCCAGCGAGCTGACGCCGCGTTTCGCCGCCCTGACCCTGGAATGCTGGATCGCCGCCGGGTTGCCGGCCGGGGTGCTCAATCTCGTGCAGGGCGGCCGGACCACCGGCGAGGCCCTGGCCGCGCATCCGGGTCTGGACGGCATCCTCTTCACCGGCTCCAGCGCCACCGGCGCGGCGCTGCATCGTCTCAACGCGGACCGTCCGCAGCGACTGCTGGCGCTGGAGATGGGCGGCAACAATCCCCTGGTGGTGGCGCCGGTGGCCGATCTGGACGCCGCCGTGGTGACCATCGTCCAGTCGGCCTTCCTCTCTGCCGGGCAGCGCTGCACCTGTGCCCGCCGCCTGCTCGTACCCGAAGGGGCCTGGGGCGATGCCCTGCTGGCGCGCCTGGTGAGTGTCAGCGCCGGGCTCAGCACCGGTCGTTTCGACGCCGATCCGGCGCCCTTCATGGGCACCGTCATCTCCCTTGCCGCTGCCCAGGCCCTGCTGCAGACCCAGGCCCAGCGCCTGGCCCAGGGTGGCCGGGTACTGCTGGAGTTGCGGCAGCCGGAGCCCCAGCGAGCGCTGCTCACGCCGGGGATCATCGAGGTGTCGGGGATCGCCGACCTGCCCGATGAAGAAGTCTTCGGGCCGCTGTTGCAGGTCCAGCGCTATGGCGACTTCGACGAGGCGCTGGCGCTCGCCAACGCCACTCGCTTTGGCCTGGCGGCCGGCCTGCTGGCCGACGATCCGGCCCTCTACGAACGCTTCTGGCAGGGGGTGCGCGCCGGCATCGTCAACTGGAACCGGCCCCTGACCGGGGCGGCCAGTGCCGCCCCCTTCGGCGGCGTCGGTGCCTCGGGCAATCATCGACCCAGCGCCTATTACGCCGCGGACTACTGCGCCTTCCCGGTCGCCTCGCTGGAAAGCGACGCCCTGACCCTGCCTAGCCAACTGCCTCCAGGACTACAGCTATGAGTCAACTCGCCCCTGCCGCGCGGGAGGTCAATTTCGACGGCCTGGTCGGTCCGACCCACAACTATGCCGGCCTGTCCTACGGCAACGTGGCGTCCCAGGCCAGCAAGCAGCAATGCTCGAATCCGCGCGAGGCCGCGCGCCAGGGCCTGGCCAAGATGCAGGCGCTGATGGAGCTGGGTTTCGAGCAGGGTGTGCTGGCCCCCCACGAAAGACCCGACATCGCCTCGCTGCGCCGCCTGGGGTTCGCCGGCAGCGATGCCCAGGTGCTGGAGGGTGCGGCGCGCGAAGCCTTGCCGCTGCTGCTGTCCGCCAGTTCCGCCTCGGCCATGTGGACGGCCAACGCCGCCACCGTCAGCCCCAGCGCCGACACCCGCGACGGCCGCGTGCATTTCACCCCGGCCAACCTGGCCTGCAAGTTTCACCGCAGCCTCGAACCTAGCACCACGGCGCGCATCCTCCAGGCGATGTTTCGCGATCCCGCGCGTTTCCAGCACCATGCGCCGCTGCCCTCGGTGGCCCAGTTCGGTGACGAGGGCGCGGCCAACCACACCCGCTTCAGTCGCGACCACGGCGCCCCGGGCGTGGAACTCTTCGTCTTCGGTCGCAGCGCCTTCGATCCGCGTTATCCCGAGCCCCATCGCTATCCGGCGCGGCAGACCCTGGAAGCCTCTCAGGCCATCGCCCGTCTGCATGGCCTGAGCGAGGAGGGCGTGGTGTTCGCCCAGCAGAATCCGGCGGTGGTGGACCAGGGCGTTTTCCACAACGACGTCATCTCGGTGGGCAACGCCCAGGTGCTGTTCCACCATGAGGATGCCTTCCTCGACAGCGATCGCGTGCTCGGCGAATTGCAAACCAAGCTCGCCCGACGCGGTGCCAGCTTGCAACGCCTCTGCGTGCGACGCAGCGAGATCAGCGTCGGTGACGCCGTGCGCTCCTATCTGTTCAACAGCCAGCTGCTGGATCGACCGGGGCAGGGCGCATTGCTGGTGGTGCCCGACGAGTGTCGACAGAATCCGTTGGTCTGGGACTATCTGCAGGCCCAGGTCGGCGGCGCAGGCCCGCTTGATGAGGTCAAGGTCTTCGATCTCAAGCAGAGCATGCAGAACGGCGGTGGCCCCGCCTGCCTGCGCCTGCGCGTGGCGCTCACCGCCGACGAGCTGGCCGCGGTTAATCCGGGGGTGCGCTTCACCCCGGCGCTGCACGCCCAACTGCTCGGCTGGGTGGATCGCCACTACCGCGACCGCCTGACACCTGCGGATCTCGCCGATCCCCAGTTGCTGGGCGAAGTCCGCACCGCCCTCGACGAGTTGACCCAGTTGCTGGGCCTCGGCTCGGTCTATCCCTTTCAATTGCCCTGACCTCCGGAGCCCCCATGAGCCACCTTCTCGATCTCATCCTCGAACCCACCGCGGACGAGCAGCAGACGCTGCAGGTCCAGCGCCTGGCCATCCGCCTGGCCGGTCGCGACCTCTGGCTGGAAGCCGATGGCAGCGGCGGTCTCAACATCTTCGCCGACTCCCAGGATGATGAGGAGCAGACCCCGGTCCTGGTGCTGCGCCCCCAGGCCCTCAATGCCCTGGGCCTGTCCATCGCCCTGGAGACCTTCGCCGACGAAGGCGATGAGAATCACGTGCATGACGCCGATTGCGGTTGCGGCCACGATCATTGAGTATCTAGTGTGGTGTTTCGGAAGTTCGCGCAAGAATTGGCGAGTGATTTTTGTCTCCGGCCAAGGCGCCGCGACGCGTCATAGCAGGGCTATGGCGAGGAGGGGCAACGTCGCTTGGGGACAAAAAGCGCCGCCAAAATTGTGTAGACAACTTCTGAAGCGCCACACTAGCCCCGACACGTCGCTCAGCGGAGTAGAGCATGGCTGCATCTGAACGTTATCGGTTGGCGCTTGGCCGCCTGCTGGACCTGACCCTGGCCGGCCGCGAGCCGACCGAGAAGATTCAACTGACTGCCGACGGCACCCGTCTTCACTGGCTGACCGAAGGCGTGCTGGAAGTCACCCCGCCGGTGGCGCGCGACAACCGCATGGACCTGCTGCTCTCCGCGGGTATCCATGGCAACGAGACGGCGCCCATGGAGCTGCTCGACGCGTTGCTCAGTGGCATCGCCAGCGGCGCCCTGCGCCCCGCCTGCCGTCTGCTGTTCATGTACGGCAATCCCGACGCCATGCGTCGGGGCACCCGCTATGTCGAGCAGGATCTGAATCGCCTCTTCAATGGCCGCCACGCCCAGGCCGAGGGCTCCGAGGCGCAACGCGCCAACGACCTGGAACGCCTGTCCGCGCAGTTCTTCAGCAAGCCCGATCGGGCGCGCCTGCATTACGACCTGCACACCGCACTGCGCGCCTCGGCGCTGCCGCGCTTCGCCCTCTATCCCTGGAGCGCCGGGCGCGAGCATTCGGAAGCCGAGCTGCAGCGCCTCGAAGCCGCCGGCATCGAGGCCGTGCTGCTCTACGACAAGCCGGGCATCACCTTCAGCGCCTACACCTACGCCGAATGCCAGGCCGAGGCCCTGACCCTGGAACTGGGCCAGGCACGGCCCTTCGGCGAGAACAGCGAACTCGACCTGAGTCGCCTGCGCCTGCTGCTGGAAGCCCTGGTCGAGGGCCGCGAAGCCGAGTTGCCGCCACCGGATTCCGCGTTGCTGAGATTCCGCGTGGCGCGTCAGGTGTACAAGTCCAGTCCGCGTTTCCAGTTGCATCTGGCCGACGACGTGGCCAACTTCGCGCCGCTGCGCCAGGGTTCGCTGCTGGCCGAAGACGGCAGCGAGCGCTGGATCGTCGACGAAGCCGAGGCGCGCATCATCTTCCCCAATCCCAAGGTCGCCGTCGGCCTGCGGGCCGGACTCATCGTGGTCCCGGCATAAGGAGCTAACGCTTGATCGATCTGCGCAGCGACACCGTCACCCAGCCCACGCCGGCCATGCGCCAGGCCATGCTGGCCGCCGAACTCGGCGATGACGTCTACGGCGAAGACCCCACGGTCACCCGCCTGGAGCAACGTCTGGCAGGCGATCTCGGTCTGGAAGCCGGACTCTTCGTGCCCAGCGGCACCATGAGCAACCTGCTCGGCCTGCTGGCGCACTGCGAGCGGGGCGACGAATACCTGGTCGGCCAGCAGGCCCACACCTACAAGTACGAGGGCGGCGGCGCCGCGGTGCTCGGCTCCATCCAGCCGCAGCCCATCGAGATGGCCGCCGACGGCAGTCTCGACCTCGACCTGGTGCGCAGCTACATCAAGGCCGATGACTTCCATTTCGCCCGCACCCGGCTGCTGGCGCTGGAAAACACCATGCACGGCAAGGTCCTGCCGCTGGCCTATCTGACGGCGGCGCGAGCCTTCACCCGGGAGCACGACCTGGCGCTGCACCTGGATGGCGCGCGGCTGTACAACGCCGCTGTCAAGCTCGGCGTACCGGTGCGCGAGATCAGCCAGCATTTCGATTCGGTATCGGTCTGCCTGTCCAAGGGTCTCGGCGCGCCGGTGGGTTCGGTGCTCTGCGGCGAGGCCGCGTTCATCGCCAAGGCGCGGCGCTGGCGCAAGGTGGTGGGCGGTGGCATGCGCCAGGCCGGCATCCTCGCGGCCGCCGGCCTGCATGTCCTCGATCACCAGGTCGAGCGGCTGGCCGAGGACCACGCCCACGCGGCGCAACTCGGCACCGCCCTGGCCGAGCTCGGCTATCAGGTGGAGCCGGTGCAGACCAACATGGTCTATCTCGCCCTGGGCGAGGAGGCGCCCGCCCTGCAGGCCTTCCTTGCCGAGCGTGGCATCCGCATCAGTCCGGCAGCACGCCTGCGGCTGGTCACCCATCTGGACGTCAGCGCCGCCGATATCGAGGCGGTCATCGCCGCTTTCTCCGCCTACCGCCGCCGCTAAGTCTTCCGACGACGTTTTTCCTGCGCAACCGGGGCGACACCGGGGCGCGGGCGTCGATATACTCCCAGACATGCGTGTCCGTTTTCCGCACGTGCCGCGTCTGCGGCGCCCGCTCCGTTCGTCTCGTCTGCGATCCAGTCGGATGCCCGTCACGCGCGTCGAAAAGCCCATTGTCTGGAATGAATATGAAAAGCGCCGAAATCCGTGAAGCCTTCCTCCGCTTCTTCGAAGAGAAGGGGCACACCCGGGTCGCCTCCAGTTCGCTGATCCCCGCGAACGATCCGACCCTGCTGTTCACCAACGCCGGGATGAACCAGTTCAAGGACTGCTTCCTCGGCATGGAAAAGCGCAGCTACACCCGTGCCGCCACCAGCCAGAAGTGCGTGCGCGCGGGCGGCAAGCACAACGACCTGGAGAACGTCGGCTACACGGCGCGTCACCACACCTTCTTCGAGATGCTGGGCAACTTCAGCTTCGGCGACTATTTCAAGCGCGACGCCATCACCTTCGCCTGGGAATTCCTCACCTCGCCCCATTGGCTGGGTCTGCCCCGAGAAAAGCTCTGGGTCACCGTCTATGCCACCGATGACGAGGCCTACGACATCTGGACCAAGGAAGTCGGGGTGCCCGAGGCGCAGATGGTGCGCATCGGCGACAACAAGGGCGCGCCCTATGCCTCGGACAACTTCTGGACCATGGGCGACACCGGTCCCTGCGGTCCCTGCACCGAGATCTTCTTCGACCATGGCGCCGAGATCTGGGGTGGCCCGCCCGGCTCGCCGGAAGAAGACGGCGATCGCTACATCGAGATCTGGAACAACGTCTTCATGCAGTTCAACCGCACCGCCGATGGCGTCCTGCATCCGCTGCCGGCGCCCAGCGTCGACACCGGCATGGGCCTGGAGCGGGTCAGCGCGGTGCTGCAGCACGTGCATTCGAACTACGAGATCGATCTGTTCCAGCAACTGCTGGCGGCCTCGGCCGAGGCCATCGGCTGCGCCAATGACGACGCCCCGTCGCTCAAGGTGGTGGCCGACCACATCCGCTCCTGCAGCTTCCTGATCGCCGACGGCGTGCTGCCGTCCAATGAAGGCCGCGGCTACGTGCTGCGGCGCATCATTCGCCGCGCCTGCCGTCATGGCAACAAGCTGGGCGCCAAGGGCACCTTCTTCCACAAGATCGTCGCCGCCCTGGTCGCCGAGATGGGCCAGGCCTATCCCGAGCTGGTCCAGCAGCAGGCGCATCTCGAGCGCGTGCTGCGCACCGAGGAAGAGCAGTTCGCCAAGACCCTGGAGCAGGGCCTGAAGATCCTCGAGCAGGATCTGGCGCAACTGCAGGGCGACACCATCCCCGGTGACGTGGTGTTCAAGCTCTATGACACCTATGGCTTCCCGGTCGACCTGACCAATGACATCGCCCGCGAGCGCAACCTCAACCTCGACGAGGCCGGTTTCGAGCGCGAGATGGAGGCCCAGCGCGAGCGCGCCCGCTCCGCCAGCGCCTTTGGCGTGGATTACAACAGCCTGGTCAAGGTCGAGGGCGAAACCCGCTTCCTTGGCTACGATACTACCAGCGCCTCGGGCACCATCGTTGCCCTGTACCGTGCCGGTCAGCCGGTGGACAGCCTGGCCGAAGGCGAGGAGGGCGTGGTCATCCTCGACCAGACGCCGTTCTACGGTGAATCCGGTGGCCAGGTCGGTGATACCGGTACCCTGGAAAGCGCCGGCGTCGGCTTTGCCGTGCGCGACACCACCAAGACCCAGGGCGCCTTCCTGCACCATGGCGTGGTGACCAGGGGCAGCCTCAACGTCGGCACCGCGCTCATGGCCCAGGTCGACGCCAGCCGCCGCCAGGGCATCGCCCTGAACCACTCCGGTACCCACCTGCTGCACGCCGCGCTGCGCCAGGTGCTGGGCGATCATGTCCATCAGAAGGGCTCCCTGGTCAACGACCAGCGCCTGAGATTCGACTTCAGCCACTTCGAGGCCATCAAGCCCGAGGAGCTCAAGCGCATCGAGACCATCGTCAACGAAGAGATCCGCAAGAACAGCGCGGTGACTACCGAGGTCATGGCCATCGACGAAGCCAAGGCCCGCGGCGCCATGGCGCTGTTCGGCGAGAAGTACGGCGACGTGGTGCGCGTGGTCGGCATGGGCGGTGAGTTCTCCGTCGAGCTGTGCGGTGGCACCCACGTGGCCCAGACCGGCGACATCGGCCTGCTCAAGCTGGTCAGCGAAGGCGGCGTGGCCTCCGGCGTGCGGCGCGTGGAAGCCATTACCGGCACCGCGGCCCTGGCCTACCTCAACGGCGCCGAGGAGCAGCTGCGCGAAGCCGCCAGCCTGCTCAAGGGCAGTCGCGACAACGTGCTGGACAAGCTGGCCGCGCTGGTCGAGCGCAATCGCCAGCTGGAAAAGGAAATCGAGCAGCTCAAGGCCAAGGCCGCCAGTGCCTCGGCCGGTGACCTGGTGGACCAGGCGCAGGACATCAAGGGCGCCAAGGTGCTCACCGCGCGCCTCGACGGTCTCGACGGCAAGGCGCTGCTGGCGCTGGTCGACCAGCTCAAGAACAAGCTCGGCAGCGGCATGATCCTGCTGGGTGGCGAAGCCGACGGCAAGGTGGTGCTGGTGGCCGGCGTCACCGCCGACCTGACCGCCAGGCTCAAGGCCGGCGAGCTGATGAAGCGCGCCGCGGCCGTGGTCGGTGGCAAGGGCGGCGGTCGTCCGGACATGGCCCAGGGCGGCGGCACCGATGCCAGCCAGCTCGCAGCGGCCCTGGCCTGTGCCGGCCAGTACGCCGAGGAAAGCCTATAGGAGCCATAATCTCGCGAGCTAGAGCCAAACAAGGCGGAAGTGCCTGAGGAAGCGGATCGGACTCGCGTTCGAGTTTACGATTGGTAAATGAGCATTCCGAAAGCAATTCCAGCGCCGTTTGGCCGACGCGCAGCAGATTATGAACGGGCGCGGGTCGCCGGGGAGGGCGGCCCGCTTCCTCCCTCAACAACTTGAATCAGATTTTTCTGCGGACGGGCAGCAAGCAATGGCATTGATCGTACAGAAATTCGGCGGTACCTCAGTGGGTACGGTGGAGCGTATCGAGCAGGTCGCCGACAAGGTGAAACGCTTCCACGAGGCGGGTGACCAGATCGTGGTGGTGGTGTCGGCCATGAGTGGCGAGACCAATCGCCTCATCGGTCTCGCCAAGCAGATCATGGAACTACCCGATCCGCGCGAGCTGGATGTCATGGTCTCCACCGGCGAGCAGGTCACCATCGGCCTGCTGACCATGGCGCTGCTCAAGCGCGGCGTCCAGGCGGTCTCCTACACGGGCAGCCAGGTGCGCATCCTCACCGACAGCGCGCACACCAAGGCACGCATCCAGCAGATCGACGATGCTCGCATCCGCGCCGACCTCAAGGCGCGCAAGGTGGTGGTCGTGGCCGGCTTCCAGGGCGTCGACGAGCAGGGCAACATCACCACCCTGGGCCGTGGTGGCTCCGACACCACCGGCGTGGCCCTGGCGGCCGCGCTGAAGGCCGACGAGTGCCAGATCTATACCGACGTCGACGGCGTCTACACCACCGATCCCCGCGTGGTGCCCCAGGCCCAGCGGCTGGACAAGATCACCTTCGAGGAAATGCTGGAAATGGCCAGCCTCGGCTCCAAGGTGCTGCAGATCCGCTCGGTGGAATTCGCTGGCAAGTACAACGTGCCGCTGCGCGTGCTGCACAGCTTTCAGGAGGGTCCGGGCACCCTCATTACCCTTGATGAAGAGGAATCCATGGAACAGCCGATCATCTCCGGCATCGCCTTCAACCGTGACGAAGCCAAGCTGACCATTCGCGGTGTGCCGGATACCCCCGGCGTGGCCTTCAAGATCCTCGGCCCGATCAGCGCGGCCAACATCGAAGTCGACATGATCGTGCAGAACGTCGCGCACGATAACACCACCGACTTCACCTTCACCGTGCACCGCAACGACTACCAGGCGGCCCTGGAGATCCTCAAGCGCACCGGCGTCGAGATCGGTGCCCGGGAGTCCGTCGGCGACAGCAAGATCGCCAAGGTCTCCATCGTTGGCGTAGGCATGAGATCCCATGCCGGTGTGGCCAGCCAGATGTTCGAAGCCCTGGCCAAGGAGAGCATCAACATCCAGATGATCTCCACCTCCGAGATCAAAGTGTCGGTGGTCATCGAGGAGAAATATCTCGAACTGGCCGTCCGTGCCCTGCATACCGCTTTCGAGCTCGACGCCCCCGCACGCGGCGCCGAGTGACCGGTCAGATGAGGTCCCTGCCACAGGGACCTCATCTGACGCGGGTTCTACGGAACTTTACTTGCATGGACAGAGGTCAATAGCGACTAGAACGTCCATTCAGGGATCGTTTCGGTTCATACGTGCAGACTGAGTTAAAAGCTTAAGGAGAATGGAATGCTTATTTTGACTCGTCGGGTTGGTGAGACCCTGATGGTGGGTGATGAAGTCACCGTGACGGTACTGGGAGTCAAGGGCAACCAGGTCCGTATCGGCGTCAATGCACCCAAGGAAGTCGCGGTTCATCGCGAGGAAATCTATCAGCGCATCCAGAAGGAAAAGGACCAAGAACCAAACCACTGATTTTTTTTGAATTTTTCTCTTTGCAAACGGGCAAACCTTCGATATAGTTTCGCCCCGTTGCGGTGAGGTGGCCGAGTGGCCGAAGGCGCTCCCCTGCTAAGGGAGTACACCTCAAAAGGGTGTCGAGGGTTCGAATCCCTCCCTCACCGCCATTTGCTTTAAACTGGCTCCGCTGTACTGACCGATTGGTAAGTACCTGATAAACAAGCAAATTTGCTTGACACGTCAGAAACGGAAGCTAGAATACGCAGCTTCAACGCACTCGTAGCTCAGCTGGATAGAGTACTCGGCTACGAACCGAGCGGTCGGAGGTTCGAATCCTCCCGAGTGCGCCAAATCGACGAAGCCTCTGGCTTCAGCAGTACCAGCGGTGTTCTGGTTAAACTCACCGAAACGCACTCGTAGCTCAGCTGGATAGAGTACTCGGCTACGAACCGAGCGGTCGGAGGTTCGAATCCTCCCGAGTGCGCCAAACATGAAGAAGGGCCTGCAGCGATGCAGGCCCTTTTTTATTGTCCGTGGATTCGTGCCAGTATCCGCGACCGATGACCTGGCCAGGTTCGTATCCGGTCCGGCTTCCCGTCTTCCGACCTTGCCCGCGAGAGGGTCTCTTCATGCAGTGGGACAGACCGACGCCCCATCTCCTGCCGCTGCGCATCGGCGCCGAGCACATCGACGGCCTGGGCCATGCCAACAACGCCGTCTACGTCAGCTGGCTCGAACAGTGCGCCTGGCAGCACTCGGCGGCCCTGGGTCTGGATCTGGCCACCTTCCAGCGCCTGGATCGCGCCATGGCCGTGGTGCGCCACGAGATCGACTACCTCAGCAGTGGCTACCAGGATGATGAGCTGGTGCTGGGCACCTGGCTGGTGGACTGGGATCGCCGTCTGCGCATGACCCGGCAATTCCAGTTGCAACGGCCCGCCGATGGCGTGACCCTGCTGCGCGCCCGGACGACCTTCGTCTGCATCGAGCTGTCTTCCGGCAAGCCCAGGCGCATGCCACCCGAATTCCTGGCCGGTTACGGCCAGGCGCTCCCCGGCGAGGACCTCTGAGCATGGAGATCGCCCTGGCGCCCATGGAGGGCCTCGTCGACGACATCCTGCGCGAGCTGCTGACCGAGGTGGGTGGACTCGACTGGTGCGTGAGCGAATTCATCCGCGTCTGCGATCGCCTGCTGCCGGCGGCGGCCTTCGCCAAGCTGGCACCGGAACTGGAGGAGGGCGCGCGCACGCCGTCGGGTACGCCCATGCGGGTACAACTGCTGGGCTCGGATCCGGCCTGTCTGGCCGACAACGCGGCCTTCGCCTGCACCCTGGGCGCGCCGGTGATCGATCTCAACTTCGGCTGCCCGGCCAAGACCGTCAACAAGTCCCGCGGCGGGGCAGTGCTGCTCAAGGAGCCGGAGCTGCTCAACCGGATCGTCGAGAGCGTGCGCCAGGCCGTTCCGGCGCACATTCCGGTCACCGCCAAGATGCGCCTCGGCTACGACAGCCCGAACGGCGCCCTGGCCTGTGCCGAGGCGCTGGCGGAGGGTGGCGCGGCGCAACTGGTGGTCCATGCGCGGACCAAGGTCGAAGGTTATCGGCCGCCGGCGCACTGGGAGTGGGTGGCGCGGGTGGCTGACCGGGTGTCCGTGCCGGTGCTGGCCAATGGCGAGATCTGGACCCTGGACGACTACTGGCGCTGTCGCAGCGTCAGCGGCCAGGCCTCGGTGATGCTGGGACGCGGTCTGGTCTCGCGCCCGGACCTGGCGCTGCAGATCGCCGCTGCCGTACGCGGAGAAGAGGCCGTCCCGCAGAGCTGGGCCGAAATTCTGCCGCGGGTGCAGCGCTTCTGGAGCATGGCGCAACGCAAGCTGGCACCGCGCTATGCCCCGGGACGCCTCAAGCAGTGGCTCGGCATGCTGACGCGCAGCTATCCCGAGGCTGCGGCCCTGTTCGCCCAGGTGCGGCGCGAATCCGATTGCGCGCTGATCGATCGCTTGCTCGGCATGACCGGACAAAACCCGGCAAACCTTGATCTCGATCAAGAGCGGCGGCTGCAACTCGGCTAGTCTGCAGGCAGTGGTGACGACGGAGCGTCGTCGCTCGAGCACGCAAGGCACTTCAGGCGACCCCGGGTCGCCTTTTTTTCGTCCGGGACAACCGCCGGAACTTCGCCTGGGCCGCGCGGCCTATGCTGGATCCCCAGCAATCCAAGAGCCGACGTGCGTCTACCCTGGACGGTCTTTCTCGCTCCCACGCCGACGGCGCTCCTCTTTGCCGGCAAGACCCTGTTCGCCGCCGGCCTGGCGCTCTGGCTGGCCTTTCGCTTCAGTCTCGAACAACCGGTCTGGGCCTGCATGACGGTGATGATCGTCTCCCAGCCGCTGTCCGGCATGGTGCTGGCCAAGGGATTGTTCCGCCTGCTCGGGACCCTCGTCGGCACCTGCATGGCAGTGGTGCTCATGGGCTTCTTCGCCCAGACGCCCTGGCTGTTCCTGCTCGCGCTGGCCGGCTGGATGGCGCTGTGCACGGCGGCCTCGACCCTGCTGCGCAATCACGTCGCCTATGGCTTCGTGCTGGCCGGCTATACGGTCGCCATCATCGGCCTGCCCGCCATCGCCCATCCGCTGACGGTGTTCGACCAGGCGGTGGCCCGCTGTACCGAGATTTGCCTGGGTATCGTCGTGGCTTCGGCAGTGAGTGCGCTGTTCTGGCCGCAGCGGGTGGAGCAGAATCTGGCCGTCCAGGCACGTCGCACCTGGGAGCAGGGCGTGGCTGCCGCCCGCGCGGAGCTGGCCGAGGCCCAGGATGCCACCCAGGGACTGCTGGCCATGCTCGGTCAGGTGGTGGCGGTGGATGCCCAGCGCGATCACGCCTGGTTCGAGGGCCAGCGCGGCCGGCAGCGCGCCAGGGCACTGCGGCTGCTGTCACGGGACCTTCTCAGCCTGTTGCGGACCGCTCGCGGCGCCATGCGCCAGTGGCGTGGCCTGGACGAGTCGCGGAGGGCCGTCCTGCAGCCCTGGCGCGACGAACTGCTCATGACCCTGGCCGACCCCCAGACTCCGGCCCTGGAAGCCCTCCTGCGGCGTCTGAGAGAGGCTGCCGGCACCTCGCCGCAACTCGACAACGACCAGCGCTACCTGCTGGCCCGTTTCGCCATCCTGCTGGACAAGATCCTGCTTGCCGGTCGCGCCCTGGACAGTGTCCATACGGCCCGGCTCAGCGCCGTGGCGCCCTCGGCGCTGGCCCGCCATCGCGATGTCCAGACGGCGCTGCTCTATGGCCTGCGCAGTGCCTGTGCGTTGCTGGTCGTGGGGGTGTTCTGGCTGGCCAGTGCCTGGCCGTCCGCGCCAGGCGCCATGCTGATGGCCGGCGTCATCTGCAGCCTGTTCGCCAATCGCGACAACGCCGCCGCCATCGGCCTCGGTTTCCTGCGGGGTATTCTCTATGCGGCGCCGGTCGCCATCCTGATCAGCCAGGTGCTGCTGCCGCAGATCAGCGGCTATCCGCTGCTGTGCCTGGTGCTGGGGGTGCCGCTGTTCTTTGCCGCCCTGGGGATGGCCGGGCCTCCCAGCGTGGTGGGAACCGCGACGGCCTTCGCCATCCATCTGCTGGTGCTGGTCTCGCCCAGCAACCACGGCCAGGTGGAGATGGGCGCCTTGCTCAACCAGCTGCAGAGTCTGCTGATCGGCGTCGGGTCGGCCGTGCTCATGTTCCGGCTGATCAGTCTGCGCACGCCGCGGCGCACCAGTCGCCGCATCTTGGCAGCCACCACCTACGACCTGCAGCGGCTGACCACGGTCCCCCTGGCCAATGCCGAGACCTGGTTCGGCGGGCGGATGGCGGATCGCCTGCTGCTGCTGGCGCGGCATATCGAGCAGTTGTCCGCCAGTGAACGCGGCCGCTGGGAGCAGGGCCTGCTGGCGCTTGATCTGGGCAACGAGCTGCTGCACCTGCGCGCCTGCCTGGCAGGTGCCCAGGGCGAAGTGGCGCGGGCGCGGGATGCCTTTCTCGGGCGCTTCGCCGAGCAACTGGCGGTCGGTTTCGATGACCTGCAGCCGGACGCGCTGGACCCGGCAGCCCAGCGCCTGCGCGTGGCGCTGGACCAGGCCCCCGACGACGAGCCGCAGCGCCTGGCGCGCGGCGCCATCGGGCAGCTCCAGCAGACCTGGCGTGGCTGTTGTCTGAAGGCGGTAGCGGAGGAGGGCGCGGATGAATCTGCATGAATGGGCCGTCGGCGGGGTCTATCTGGGGCCGCTGTTCGTCTATGGCGTCCTGGCGCTGCTGCTGACGGCGCTGTCGCTGTGGCTGCTGCAGCGCAGCGGCCTCGGCCGCCATCTGTGGCACAGCGCCCTGTTCGGCTGTGCGCTGTTCGTGCTCTGGCTGGCCGGCCTCGTCGCCGTCCTGGCCACCTGAGCCCCCTGACAAGAGGATCCCCAAGGCGATGCACAAGACCCTGCGTGTGGCGATAACCCTGAGCGTGGTACTGCTCGCCATCCTGGCCGGCACCTGGCTGTGGCATTTCTATCTCTACACCCCCTGGACCCGCGATGCGCGGGTACGGGCCGACGTGGTGGTGGTGGCGCCCGACGTGTCGGGCTGGGTGACCCGCCTGGCAGTGGTGGACAACCAGCTGGTGAAGCGCGGCGACCTGCTCCTGCAGATCGACCAGCAGCGCTATCAGGCCAATCTCGACCACGCCAAGGCGGTGGCCGAGACGCGTCAGCAGCAACTGCGTCTGCGCGAAAGCGAGGCGGCCCGGCGCCAACGCCTGGGTACCAGTGCCATCAGCGCCGAGGACCGCGAGACCGCGCAGGTCAATGTCGCCGTCGCCCGCAGCCAGTACCAGGAAGCCCTGAGCGACGTGAACCTGGCCCAGATCAACCTGGATCGCAGCCGGGTGCTGGCGCCGCGGGAAGGGCGGATCACCAACCTCAGATTCGCCGAGGGCAACTATGTGCAGACCGGCCAGGCGGTGATGGCGCTGGTGGATACCCGTTCCTTCTACGTCATGGCCTATTTCGAGGAGACCAAGATCCCCCATATCCATCCCGGCGCCGCGGTACGGGTGCGCCTGATGAGCCAGGCAGCGCCGCTGCAGGGACGGGTGGCGAGCATCAGCAGCGGCATCACCGATCGCAATGCGGCCAACGATGCCCAGTTGCTGGCCAACGTCGAGCCGACCTTCAACTGGGTGCGCCTGGCGCAGCGCATTCCGGTGCGCATCGAACTGCTCGACGTACCGGCGGATATCCACCTCAGCGCGGGGATGACGGCGAGCGTTTCCGTCCTCGATGGCGAGGGGCACCACCCGCTGCAGGGCTGGCGTCGGCTCTGGGATTACTGAGGTCTGGAGGGGTACGACTAAAGTCGTCTGGAAGCCTTACCGGGCGGGCCTAGAGTAGAGCTCGACGCTCCCGTCATGCTGTAAGGAACAACAATAATGAATGACAGCACCTACCGGCGGATTGAAGCCAGTCCGCGTTTCCAGGAACTGGTGGCGAAGCGCGGGCGATTCGCCTGGACGCTTTCGGCCATCATGCTCGGACTCTATTCCGCCTTCATCCTCCTGATCGCCTTCGCCCCCAAGGTCCTCGGCACCCGTATCCATGCGGAGACCGCCATGACCTGGGGCATTCCTCTGGGCGTCGGTCTGATCCTTTCGGCGTTCGTCCTGACCGGCATCTATGTGCGCCGGGCCAATGGCGAATTCGATCGGCTCAACGCGGAAATCCTCCGGGAGGTGCAGTCATGAGACGTCTTTCCCTGGCCGCCGTGCTGCTGGCCCTCTCACCTTCGTTGTGGGCCGCCGATGCCATCAGCGGCGCGGTCCAGCGGCAACCCCTGAACGTCTCCGCCATCCTGATGTTCGTGGCCTTCGTCGGCGCCACCCTGGGCATCACCTACTGGGCTTCCAAGCGCAATCGCTCCGCCGCCGACTACTACGCCGCCGGTGGACGCATCACCGGTTTCCAGAACGGCCTGGCGATCGCCGGTGACTACATGTCGGCCGCCTCCTTCCTGGGCATTTCCGCCTTGGTGTTCACCTCCGGCTATGACGGCCTGATCTATTCCATCGGCTTCCTGGTGGGCTGGCCGATCATCTTGTTCCTGATCGCCGAGCGCCTGCGCAACCTGGGCAAGTACACCTTCGCCGACGTGGCCTCCTATCGCCTCAAGCAGAAGGACATCCGTACCCTGTCCGCCTGCGGTTCGCTGGTGGTGGTCGCCCTCTACCTGATCGCCCAGATGGTCGGTGCCGGCAAGCTGATCCAGCTGCTGTTCGGCCTGGACTACAGCATCGCCGTGGTGCTGGTGGGTATCCTGATGGTGCTCTATGTGCTCTTCGGCGGCATGCTGGCCACCACCTGGGTACAGATCATCAAGGCAGTGCTGCTGCTGTCCGGTGCCACCTTCATGGCCTTCATGGTGATGAAGCACGTCGGCTTCGACTTCAACCGCCTGTTCGCCGAAGCCATCGCCGTGCACCCGAAAGGCGAGGCCATCATGAGTCCCGGCGGTCTGGTGAAGGATCCGATCTCGGCCTTCTCCCTGGGTCTGGCGCTGATGTTCGGCACCGCCGGTCTGCCGCACATCCTGATGCGCTTCTTCACCGTGAGTGACGCCAAGGAAGCCCGCAAGAGCGTGTTCTACGCCACCGGCTTCATCGGCTACTTCTACATCCTGACCTTCATCATCGGCTTTGGCGCCATCCTGCTGGTCAGCACCAACCCGGCCTTCAAGGACGCCGCCGGCGCCCTGCTGGGTGGCAACAACATGGCGGCGGTGCACCTGGCCAACGCCGTGGGCGGCAGCATCTTCCTGGGCTTCATCTCGGCGGTAGCCTTCGCCACCATCCTCGCGGTGGTCGCCGGTCTGACCCTGGCCGGTGCCTCGGCGGTCTCCCATGACCTCTACGCCAGCGTGATCAAGCAGGGCAAGGCCAACGAGAAGGACGAAATCCGCGTCTCCAAGATGACCACCGTGGCGCTGGGCGTGGTCGCCATCGCCCTGGGCATCCTCTTCGAGAAGCAGAACATCGCCTTCATGGTGGGCCTGGCGTTCTCCATCGCCGCCAGCTGCAACTTCCCCATCCTGCTGCTCTCGATGTACTGGAAGCGGCTGACCACCCGGGGCGCCATGATCGGTGGCTGGCTCGGCCTGATCACCGCCGTTGCCCTGATGGTGCTTGGCCCGACCATCTGGGTGACCATCCTCGGTCATGCCAAGCCGATCTACCCCTATGAATACCCGGCGCTGTTCTCCATCGCCGTGGCCTTCATCGGTATCTGGTTCTTCTCGATCACCGACAAGTCGGCGGCTGCCGAAGAAGAGCGCGCGCGCTTCTATCCGCAGTTCGTCAGATCCCAGACTGGTCTGGGCGCCAGCGGTGCCGTCTCGCACTGACGGACACCGGCACAAGACCAAGCCCGGATCCCTGATCCGGGCTTTCTTTTTGGGGACGAAAACGCCGACTTGGCGGTGAAAGGCAGGGTTACCTGACGACGTCGGGATTTTCCGTCGCTGGCGCGGGTCCATGGAATAAGCCCGTTCGCTCCGTATCAAGCTGTTACGGCGACGGTCGACCCTTGGCCTTCATGGAGAATGGCAGATGACTCTCTCGACCATCCTGGTTCTGGTGCTGCTGGTCCTGCTCATCGGTGGACTTCCGGTATTCCCGCATTCGCGCAGCTGGGGCTATGGCCCGTCCGGTATCGTGGGCGCCATTCTGGTCGTCCTGCTGGTGCTGCTCTTGCTCGGCATGATCTAGCCTGCCAAAGGCCTGAAAATGCCCCACAAGGGTGTATTGGACAAAGTTCTTGCCCAATGCGGTGCAGCGCGGTAACGTCGGCTTTCCGGCCTGCCTTGCCGAGTGTGGTAAACAAAACCGGCGTCTGCGCGAGCAGACGCCGGTTTTGTTTTGCACGTCAGTTGGCGACCGCGCCGTCCTGGCGGCTGCGCAGATAGAGGTCCAGCACCACCTCGTCCAGGATCGACGAAGCCCCCCAGGGGCGGCTGCTGTTGAGGATGGCGACCACCACCCAGTTGCGCGCGTTGGCGTCCCGGACAAAGCCCGCCAGGGCCCGTACGTTGTTCAGGGTGCCGGTCTTCATGTGGGCCTGGCCGGTCAGCGGCGAATTCTTCATGCGCTTGCGCAGGGTGCCGTCCATGCCGGCCAGCGGCAGCGAAGAGATGAACTCCGGCCCGTAGGGACTCTGCCAGGCGGCGCGCAGGATCTCCGCCATCTCCCGGGCACTGACCCGCTCGGTCCGGGACAGCCCGGAGCCGTTCTCCATGATCAGGTGACTGGCATTGATGCCCTTGCGCGCCAGCCACGAGCGGATGACCCGCAGCGCCGCCTTGCTGTCGTCGGCGTCCGCCGAGGTGCGGAATTGCGCACCTATGGACAGGAACAGCTGCTGGGCCATGGTGTTGTTGCTGTACTTGTTGATGTCGCGAATGATCTCCACCACATCGGGCGAGAAGGCCCGGGCGAGCACCTCGGCATTGCGCGGTACGCTGCCCTCGCGGGTACGGCCCTTGATGCTGCCGCCCAGTTCCTGCCAGATGGCCCGCACCGCACCGGCGGTATAGGCCGGGTGGTCGAGCAGCGACAGATAGCTCTGGGCGTTGCAGCCGTCCGGCAACTGGCCACTGACCACCAGGCTGGTACTGCCATCGGCCTGGGGTACCGGATTGAAGCGCACTTCCGGCCAGGCCGGGCAACCGCTCTTGCCGGTGGCGCGCATCTGGTTGTCGATGTTGACGTTGGTCAGCGGCGGATCCATGGAGACACTGACCCGGCCATCGGCCGAGCGGACTACCATGCGCACCGACTTGAGATTGACCAGCAGCGAGTCCGGACCGACCAGGAAGGTCTTGTTCTCGTCTTCGCCGTCGTCGTTGAAGGCCGGCAGGTTGGGCTTCACGAAGCGACCGCGATCCAGCACCAGGTCACCGGTGACTTCCAGCACGCCATTGGCGCGCAGGTCACGCATGAGCAGCCACAGCCGCTCCATGTTCAGCTTGGGATCGCCGCCGCCCTTGAGATAGAGGTTGCCGTTGAGGATGCCGTCCTTGAGCGTGCCGTCGGTATAGAACTCGGTCTTCCACTGGTAGGTGGGACCCAGCAGTTCCAGGGCGGCAAAGGTGGTGATCAGCTTCATGGTCGAAGCCGGATTCACCGAGACGTCGGCATTGTAGTAGTCGTTCTCGCCCGGGCCATCGAGGGGCAGCATTACCAGCGACAGGTCGCTGCCGGGAATCTTGTTGGTCTGCATCGCCTTTTCGATTCGCGGCGGCAGGTAGGAGGTATCGGCACTGACGGGCAGGGAAAAGCCCAGGGCGCAGCAGCTCAGCAGCAGGCCCAGAGATCGGAAGGTCTTTCGCATCGGGACACACACCTTGGCAGGGTACCGGCCTAGTTGAAGAGAAAAGGGGCCGATAGACGTCGGAGTGTGGGCATTATGCAGTAAGGAGGGAGGGGCGAGCCAACCCCAAGGGGCAGGGCGCGGATAAAGAAACGACCGCCGCAGCGGTCGTTTCCGGAAAGGGCGGGATCAGTTGTAGCCGGTGGCGTCCTTGGTACGGTCAGGACTGTTGGGCGAAGGCGGATCGCGCCCGTCGTCGGTCTTGGCGTGCTCGGTGCGCAGGGGCTTTTCGTCCTTGGGCAGTTCGCGTTCGTCGGCTTTGCGCTTTTCTTCGGCCATGGGATCCTCGTCTACGTGATTGCTGGTCAAGGTGTGACTGGCGCAGACGTTTCGCCGTTCCCCTGGGGCGAGGAGTGGTCGGCGAACGCGTCGGCGCTCTGCAGCTGGCGCAGGGCGTCGCTGACCTGGCGGGCGAAGGATTCCTCGATGGCGGTCCCGGCCTGATGGCTGGCGGCCAGGGGCAGGAACCAGACACCCATCCAGGTGCGCACCGAGCTGGCGTTGCGCACGCGGGTGGACGGTCCGCTTCCCGGCGCGATCCATTCGGCGGTCAGCACATAGTCGTCCTTGGCGGTACCCGGGACGAGAAAGAAGGTGGCGCCGGTGATCAGGCCGCTGGCGATGGCGGCGGCGTAGGAGGTGCTGTTGTAGAGCTTGAGGCGCAGCAGGGCGTCGTCGGGTCTGCCGGGTTCCGGCACCAGGGTGATGCGGTCGAACAGTTGGGAGCCTGCCAGGATCTCGCGCAGCCGGGGCTTCAGGCCTTCGCGGGCGACGGCGATCGACGTCGCGTCCTTGGCGTCCTCGACAGTGCCGCGATAGAAATTGAATTCCACCAGCACATTGGGGCGTTGCGGTTGCTCGCTCAGGGACGCGCGGAATGGCTGGGAAGAGAGTTCGTCACCGGGAAAGGCGGCGCAACCGGCGAGCAGGAGCAGGCAGAGCAGGGCAGCGAAGGTTTTCACGAGACGCACCTCATCCCCAAGTGGTGATAGCGAAAACTGGCAGGGGCCAACGTCCGCGCAAAAAAAAGCCCAACCGGGGGTTGGGCTTTTTCGAGAGGGCGGGTGATTAGATCACCTGCACCTCATCGGCCTGCAGGCCTTTCTGGCCTTGCACGACCAGGAAGGAAACGGCCTGGCCTTCTTGCAGGCTCTTGAAGCCGTTACCCTGAATGGAACGGTAGTGAACGAACACGTCCGGGCCGCTCTGGGGGGTGATGAAGCCGAAGCCTTTCTCGTCGTTGAACCACTTGACGGTGCCAGTTTGGCGAGTAGACATGGATTTCTCCTTGAATAAGATGACGTTGTTGTCCACGAAGGACGACAGTTTTGAAACGAGGAGAAACCCATGCCGCGAAAGCTGGCCCTGATGTACTCCAGGTTCTCGACAGATGAGCCGCTTTGTAGAGACAGCCTCACCTGACAGCGATGGATGGTCTCAGACTGGCTTGCGCAAAACAAGACCTTTGAGCTGCCCGATGTTGACTTTACCGACCATGATCGAAGCGGTAGCTGGAGCGGGCAAACGGCCGTTGGAGGAGGGGACGTCGAGCACGATCCTGGGCCTTGACCCATCGACTGCGAGCAGCGATCCGTGCTGAATCGTTTCCTGAACGGAGGGTACCGGGGAGCGAGACGCTGGGCAGTACGTCGAGTTCGGCAAGCCGTATTGCGCACCTGATGGTTCTGCAGGTTTTTCAGGAGCCTATGCGCCCCCTGCAGGCTCCTTTGAACGTCGTTGCAGGTCGGCACCCTGGTCCTGCGCGGCGAGATGTCGCCAGTTGGCGTCCAGGCAGAGCTATTCCGTGGCCGGCCTGAGCCATGCCCAGCCGTTGCGGGCGAGGGCTTAGCCTGGCGTGGCGGGACTCGTAGGCCAGTGGTGTCGAAACGGTGATGACCTGCTCAATTCGGATGCTGGCTAGGTGCTATTATTTCGTTCGAATCATTACCCCGGACCGCAAGGGTCCAAGGATCTACTGTGAAGAACGGACTGGAAAGCGCAGGACGCGCACTGGGCCATGGCCTCGCCGGATACCGCGTCGAGCTTCGTCGCCTGAACCTCGATGAGATACTGATAGCGGTTTACCACGCGCAGCAGGCGATCAAGCTGACCCAGCGCATAGTGACCAACGAGCAGGCTACCAATCCGTTCCTGTTGAATACGGTCGTCGCGGCGATGCGCGTCGAGGCAGATACGGTCGGTCTCTTCATAGAGATTCCACTCGCAGCTGACTGCCTGACCGCCTGAGTCAGGCGGTCACGGGGTTCGATCCGAAGCGGTAGGCGCACACCTCACGCCCGAATGAATGTGGGCCGCTTCCCTTCAGGCGATGGTTCCACGCCGTCAGCGGCCGCCATCCGCTATGACAGGATGCTGCGGCCCTGCAAGCGTGTCTTCGGCACCTCATAGCGCCGCGCGGTGCAGGGATCGAGCCAGGTCGGGCCGAGATTCGTCACCCAGCACTGCCGTGCCGCCCTCAGCGCTGCGCGTGACGCCGAGCGACCTTTTCGATGATGTGGGCCAGCGGTCGAGCCGTGGCTTTGCTGATCGCGGTAAAATGGACCGCTTTCTACAGGAGTCTCCGTTCATGGCCTTGCTGGGTCGCTTCAACAGCTTGCAGATTTTGCGCAACACCCCCATTGGTCTGTTCCTGGATGCCGGCAACGATGGCGAGGTGCTGCTGCCACGTCGCTATGCGCCGCGGGACGAACCCTGCGCCGAAGGCGACTGGCTCAATGTCTTCCTCTATCTGGACAGCGAAGACCGCCTGATCGCCACCACCGAGAAGCCGAAGGTGCAGGTCGGCGGCTTCGCCAGTCTGCGGGTGGTGGAGGTCGGTCGGGTGGGAATCTTCCTCGACTGGGGCCTGCCCAAGGACCTGCTGCTGCCGCACTCGGAAGAGAAGCGTCCGCTGCAGGTGGGCGACCATTGCGTGGTGCACGTGCATCTGGACGCCCGCACCCGGCGGATCGTCGCCACCGCACGCCTGGATCGCTATCTGGACCGCGACCCGCCGCGCTACAAGGTCGGCCAGCCGGTGCCGCTGCTGGTGGTCGAGCAGACCGACCTCGGCTACAAGGTGATCGTCGACAACAAGCACTGGGGCCTGGTGCATCGCAACGAGGCCTTCAAGCCGTTGCGCCTGGGTCAGCGCGAGCGCGGCTTCATTCGCGAGATACGGGCCGACGGCAAGATCAGCCTGACCCTGCAGGCTCAGGGAGCCGCCGCGGGCGCCGATCTCGCCGAGCAGATCATCGCCCTGGCCAAGGCGCGCGGCGGGGTGCTGGAGCTCAGCGACAGCAGTCCGCCAGCCCTGATCCACCAGCTGTTCGGCGTCAGCAAGGGCAACTTCAAGAAGGCCATCGGCCATCTCTATCGCCAGGGCCGGATCGTTATCGAGGACGACCGGATTTCTGTACGCGAGGACGCCGCGCAGTAGCGCCACGGCGCGGCGTCAGATCGCTGTCATGACTGGGTTGCACCAGGGATTCGGGATCGAAGGCGCGTGCTCGCTCGTCGGGCCCGGCCTCGCGTTCCAGATCGCCGACCAGGCGGGTGATGCGGTCGGCCAGCTTTTCCGAACTCAGACTCTCGCGCAACCGCTCGACCATGAGGGGCAGCGCGAAGGGCGAGGGATGGTCCAGGTTCACCAGGCGCAGGGGCAGGGCGCCAGTCCGGGTCAGGGTCTGCTGCAGGCGATCGGCATCGAGTTCCTGGCGCAGGACTTCGGTCTGGGCCTGGCCGAGCAGCAGGTTGTCCGGGTCGTACTGGCGAAAGACCTGATAGAAGAGGCTGCTGCTGGCCTGCAGCTGGCGGTTGCTCTTGTGCGCCCCCGGATAGCCGGAAAAGATCAGCCCCGAAATGCGGGCGATCTCGCGAAAGCGACGCTGGGCGAGCTCGGCGGCGTTGAGACTGGCGAGGGTGTCGCTGACCAGATTGTCGGTGGTGAAAAGGCTGGCATCGAGCAGGTCCTGCCAGTCCAGGCTGACCGGCGAGACCAGTTCCAGGCCATAGTCGTTGACGGCGATGGAAAAGGTGCAGGGGCGCCGCTGCGCCAGGCGCCAGGCCAGCAGGCTGGCCAGCCCCAGATGGGCATGGCGGCCGGCGAAGGGATAGAGGAACAGGTGCGAGCCTTCGCGGGATTCCAGGGTCTCGGCGAGCAGGTAATGGGCGCTGGGCAGCGCCGACCACTGCCGCTGTATATCCAGCAGCGGTTGCAGCAGGCGCATTTCCGGGCTTTCGTAACGCTGGACCTCGGCGTCTTCGAGCAAAGCCAGCACGTGCTGGGCGAGGGTATCCGAGAGCGGCATGCGACTGCCGCTCCAGCGCGGGATGGCGGCCTTGCGCCCGCTGGCACGGCGCACGTACACCGTCATGTTTTCCACCCGCACCAGTTCCAGGGTGCGACCGGCGAAGAGAAAGTGGTCGCCAGGTCGCAGCCGGGCGATGAAGCCTTCCTCGATATTGCCCAGGCGATTGCCGCCGCCGCCCTTCGACCAGAATTGCACATTGAGGCTGGTCTCGCTGACGATGGTGCCGATGCCCAGCCGATGCCGCTTGGCCAGCTGCTTGTCGGGCACCCGCCAGATGCCTTCGGCATCGGGCTCGGCACGGCGATAGTCCGGATAGGCCGACAGCGAGGCGCCCCCGTTGCGAACGAAGGCCAGCGCCCAGATCCATTCGCCTTCGCTGAGCTGGCGATAGGCCCAGGCGCTGCGGATCTCCGGTAGCAGGTCGTCCGGTTCGAAGCCGCCGCCCAGGGCGACGGTCACCAGATGCTGCACCAAAACGTCCAGGGGCTTGACCGGGGCGGTGCGTGCCTCGATCTCGCCCGCGGTGATGGCACGACGGGTGGCCGCCGCATCCAGCAGGTCGAGGCTGTAGGTGGGCACCAGGGTCGCCCGCGAGGCGCGGCCCGGTGCGTGACCACTGCGGCCGGCGCGTTGCAGCAGGCGGGCGATGCTCTTGGGCGAGCCGATCTGCAGCACCCGCTCCACCGGCAGGAAGTCCACGCCGAGATCGAGGCTGGAGGTGCAGATCACCGCCTTGAGCTGACCATTCTTGAGACCGGCCTCCACCCACTCGCGGGCCTGCTTCTCGATGGAGCCATGGTGCAGGGCGATCAGGCCGGCCCAGTCCGGGCGCGCCTGCAGCAGCGCCTGATACCAGAGTTCGGTCTGGGCGCGGGTGTTGGTGAAGACCAGGGTGGTGGGGCTGTCTTCCAGTTCGCGGATCACCTGCTGCAGCAGCCGCATGCCCAGGTGCCCGGCCCAGGCGAAGCGCTCGACGCCGCCTTCGGGCAGCAGGGTGTCCACCTGCAGGCGCTTGTCCTGACGACCCTGGACGAGCTGGCCCGGGGCGCCGGCCAGCAGCACATCCAGAGCATGGGCCTGATTGCCGAGGGTGGCCGACAGGCCCCAGGTCTGCAGCCCGGGATTCCAGCGCCGCAGGCGGGCCAGGGCGAGTTGCGTCTGGGTGCCGCGCTTGTTGCCGAGCAATTCGTGCCATTCATCGATGACCACCAGGCGAACCTGGCCCAGGGCTTCCCCGGCGTCCTCGCGGGACAGCAGCAGCGACAGACTTTCGGGGGTGGTGACCAGGGCTGTCGGCAGGCGGCGATTCTGCCGGGCGCGCTCGCTGCTGCCGGTATCACCGGTGCGCAGGCCCAGGGTCCATTCCAGTTCTTCGTCGAGCAACGGCCGCTCCAAGGCGCGCAGAGTATCCGCCGCCAGGGCGCGCATGGGCGTCAGCCAGAGCACGGTGAGCGGCGGTGGTGCCTGTTTGCGCTTGCTGGGCAGGCCCTTGGCGGTGATCGGCCTGGGCGCGACGAAGGCATCCAGGGCGGCCAGCCAGACCGCATAGGTCTTGCCGGAGCCGGTGGTGGCGTGCAGCAGGCCGGATTCGCCGGCGGCGATGGCCTTGGCCACCTCGCGCTGGAAGGGAAAGGCCTTCCAGCCCTGGGCGGCCAGCCAGCGACTGCCAGGGCCCTTGCGCGTGCGGGGTGCGGTGGCCATCGCGGCGCTCCTTAGACCGGGTTGGAACGCCCGGTCATCTCGGCCGCCATGGCGGTGGCGTAGCTGTCGGTCATGCCGGCGATGAAGTCGATCACCCGCATGAAGGCCTGGTGCAGGGTCCAGGAAGGATCGGGCGCGCTGTTGCCCAGCAGGTCGAGGATGCGGCGGCTCTTGAATGACGGCTCGCGCCCTCGGTGCTGCTCCAGGGCGGCGCCACAGAAGGCGTTGAGCAGGATCTCCAAGGTGGTGTAGGCGCCGATCTCGTGCAGGGTCTTGCGCTTGTCGTGGAAGATCTTCTCCCGCGCCAGCGCCTTGGCGCGCTGCACGCAGAGCTTGGCCGGGCCGGCCATGTGCTCGACCAGGTCATCGCCCAGGGTGCCGGCGAGCAGGGCGTCCTGCTGGTCGACGAAGGCGCGGGCGGTGGCGTTGGTCAGGTGTTCGATGGCCTTGCCGCGCAGAATGGCCAGCTTGCGCCGCCGCGAATCCTTGGGGCCGAGTTGCCGATAGGTTTCCGGCAGGTCGTCGCCAACCAGGCCCAGCAGCAGCGCCTCGACCTCGGCATAGTCCAGCAGCTCCATCTCCAGGCCGTCTTCCAGATCGATCAGCCCGTAGCAGATGTCGTCGGCGGCTTCCATGAGGTAGACCAGGGGATGCCGTGCCCAACGCTCCGGGCCCAGCAGCGGCAGTTCGAGTTTCTCGGCGATCTGCTCCAGCAGCGGCAGTTCGCTCTGGTAGCAGCCGAACTTGTGCTTCTTGTACCCGGGCGCCGCGGCATAGCGCGAGGTCCAGGGATACTTGAGGTAGGTGCCGAGGGTGGCGTAGGTCAGGCGGGTGCCGCCGTCGAACTGGTGGTATTCGAGCTGGGTCAGCACCCGGAAGCCTTGGGCGTTGCCTTCGAAATGCAGGAAGTCCTGGCGCTCCGCCTCGCTCATGTCGTCCAGCCAGCCGCGGCCGGCGGCCTGGGTGAACCAGTAGCGGATGGCGTCTTCGCCGGAATGGCCGAAGGGGGGATTGCCGATGTCGTGGGCGAGGCAGGCCGATTGCACCACCATGCCGAGATCGCTCGGATCGCACCAGTCGGGCAGTGCCCCCCTCAAGCTCTCGCCCACGCGCATGCCCAGCGAGCGCCCGACGCAGCTGACTTCCAGGCTGTGGGTCAGGCGGGTGTGGATGTGATCGTTGCTGGTGACGGAGTGAACCTGGGTCTTGCGCCCCAGCCGGCGGAAGGCGCCGGAAAAGATGATGCGATCGTGGTCCTTGTGAAAGGGGCTGCGCCCCAATTCATCCGGGCTGTGCAGGGGTTTGCCCAGCCGTTCGCGGATAAGAAGTGTCTGCCAGTCCAAGGCCGTCCTCGAGCTATCATCGATAAGGGGAGCGCCGACGGTTGCCGTGCGGCGCTTCTGCGTTCTGACCTCGGCAACATACGATCATCACCGCTTACTTGGCAAAGCCCGGCAATTGACTGGCGTCCAGGTCGATCAGCAGCAGGCGCTGACCGCTTTCCAGGAACTGGCTGGCGGTCAGGCAATACTGGTTGGTGGTGGCATCGCGATAGACCGTCGAAAGCGCCAGGCGGCGCTCATTCCAGCCTTCGGCCAGCAGGGCATAGAAATAGGGTCGCCAGGACCAGTTGTGATTGAGGTAGCGACGATTCTCGCGCCAGAACATGCCGTTCCATTCCAGGTTCGGGGTGATCTGGGTACCGCTACGATCGCACTGGTAGATACGCAGCAGCCCGGGAAAGGCCTGGGGATCGGGCAGGGCACTCAGGGGGCCGCCATGTTCCGCCCAGGGCCTGAGCCGGGTGACGAACTCGGCCAGTTGCTGGCGCAGTTCCAGCAATCGGGTCTGCTGGGCCAGCTTGCCATCGACGAAGCGGCTGCGCAGGGCAGCGAAGCGTTGCTGATGGCTGTCGCTCGCGCCCAGTTCGGCGGTGGCTTCGGCGAAGAGAAAGCCCTGCACGTAGCGAGCGCCGCATTCCAGGGCGAAGTCGAGTTCGGTCTCGGTTTCGACGCCCTCGGCGATCAGCCAGCACCCGGTCTTTTCGGCCATCTGCGCCAGCGCCTTGACCGCGTCGCCCCGGGGGCCACCTCGCGCGGCGGCCTGGAACAGCCGCATGTCCAGCTTGAGGATATCCGGCTGCAGATCCAGCACCCGATCCAGTTGCGAATAGCCGGAACCGAAATCGTCGATGGCGATGCGAATGCCGAGTTCGCGGTAGCGGGCGACGGCCTGGGTCAGGCTTGGCAGATCGCCGGCCGCCTCGGTGATCTCGTAGACGATCCGCGCCGGGTCGATACCGGAGCGCTGCAGCTGCGCCAGACTGGGCAGTTCGACGCCTTCGTCCAGTTGGCTGATCCAGCGTGGCGAGAGGTTGAGGCTGAGAAACCAGTCAGCCGGCGCGCCGGCGAAGCGCCGCAGCGCCTCGTCCCTGAGGGTGCGGTCGAGCTGCAGCAGTTCCGCGGTTGGGGTCTCCGGATCGGCGAACAGGGGCCCGACGGAGGCGTTGCGGCCATCGGCCTGACGCAGACGGCCCAGGGCTTCGACGCCGGCGATGCACCCGGTCGCGGTGTCGATGAAGGGTTGGAAGAAGGCAGTGGGCTGGCCAGAAAACACGGGGCTATCCTTATCGTGGGCAGAGTGTTCGGCTTAGCCATGCGATAAGGGTGCCAGATGACAGAACGGCTCCCGAGGGAGCCGTTCTTCGTTGCACCGCTAGTGAGGGGGTGGCAGCGGCTGCTCAGTCTGCTCGCGATGGCGATTCTGCAGGCGGTTGACGATCGGGTAGAGCGCCAGGCCAATACGGGCCAGCCGACCCACCGCGCCCAGGCGTTTGCCGAACAGCGACAGGAACACCGTGGCGCCCAACATCAGCGGCTTCTTCGCCGAGCTGGCCACCCTGTCCCGATTCGGCCGCACCAGGTCACCGATGAGACTGATGGGGTTGTGCAGCGGCTGGGCGTTGTAGATCAGCTGCTGGCGATACATCTCCATGCGCAGCCGGACCAGTTCCTTGCGCTTCGCCTGGCTGGTGGCAGAGGTAAGCGGCTGGTTCATGGCAGTAGGCGCTCCCGGTTGCGGTTGAGTTCTTCCAGGGTGGCATGGAAGGGCGCCGCGCCCTTGACCAGGCTCAGGGCCCGCAGGATGCAGATCACCAGGGCCACGGCATAGAAGGCGCACAGGCCCAGCGTTGCGGCCATGCGGTAGGTATCCCAGAAGGCGATGATGACCGCTGCCGAGACGCCGACCAGTACCAGCAAGCCGAAGATCAGGCTCAGGCCGGTAAAGAGAAACAGCTGGAAGGTGCGGACCTTCTCTTCCTGAACCTCGATGCCCAGCAGTTCCAGGTGACTCTGCAGCAGGCCGACCACTGCGCCGGCGAGGCGCTTGACCGATGGCTTGGGCGCCTCGTCAGGCAGCTCCCGTGGAGGAGAGGAGGTGTCCATGGCAGTCCCCCAGGCTTAGCGGCGCGAGGCCAGCAGGCCGATCAGGAAACCGACGCCAGCAGCGATGCCGAGGGCCTTGAAGGGATTGTCGACCACGTATTCCTCGGTGGTTTCCTTGGCCGCGACGCCCTGGCGATAGAGATCGTCCTGCTTGGTCTTGAGCACATCACGGGAGCGCTCCAGGCTGGAGCTCAGCTTGGCGCGCAATTCGTCTGCCTGCTCACCAGCCATGCTGGCGGTGTGCTTGAGCAGCTGCTCGGCGTCTGCCAGCAGGGTGTGGAATTCGTCGGTCAGTGCCTGCTCGGCTTCGCCCAGATGACGACGGACCCGGTCAGCGTTCTGCTTGTGTGCCTGCTCATCGATGTCAGCGGCAAGCTCGTCTTTGATCACGGGAGAGGTTTTGTCGTTCATGGGGCGCTCCTGGTAGGCGATGGGTATCCGTTTCAGCCCTTTCGAGTGAGCGCCGGAAGCAAAGGTTCCACCGGTCCGGGCCGCCATGGCGCTCTGCCGGCGCCTTTATAAGTTCGGGAGGCAAGAAGCCCAACGATCGGCAAGGCGGACGAATGGTCATACCTTATCGATTTTGCTGCGCTGAAAGTTCCGCAGCAAAACCCAATTAGAAGAGCTGGCTCACAAAATCGGGCACTAGCGCCATTGCGGGTCTTATTCAAGTAGAGCGCAAGAACTTTGCTGTTTCTATCACTGTCAGTTGCGTCGTATTTGATCGTCCATGCACTTCTAGACAAATAAGAGGGGGAAGAATGGAAAACGCCATAGATAGACTGACTGCCGCTTTCAGTACTTATAAATGCTCGGTCACGGCGCCTCGCCCTGATGGCAGTATTGTGCTGACGGTGCAGGATCAGCAGTGTGACGATGCGCGGGTGAACCGGGTGGTCAGCGCCCGGCAACTGGGCGAGAGCCAGCTGCTGAAGACGGTAATCGACGAGGTTCGCAAGGACGTATCGCTGCGGGCCGGCGCACTGGCGCCGCAATCCATGGCGGTGCTGCGGGCCACGGGCGCCAATATGCTGAGATATTCCGAGTAACGACTCGGCTCAGAAAGCTTCAGCGCGAGACTTGCAGTACGGATGCCCTGGCATTCGTTGGTCTCGGACGTTGAAGATTCAAAGATGCTAAAAAAGATACTAAACAAGCAGTTAGCGTTGGAGTTTTAGCCGCAACGCTTCTCTCAGCTCTTGCATTTCAGCAGCCGGCATCCCGCACAGGGCAGCTGAGTGGCAGGCAGCTCATACATGGGGCAGGCGACGTCCACTACACCCCAGGACGGAAAGCCCTGTCCGACCTGCACGGCAGCCAGCCGCGCACTGGCGATCACACCATTGAGCAGTTCATCTTCCCGATACAGCGCCTGACGCAAGGTCGGCGAGCGGTAGAGGATGCGTCCGCAGCGGTCCAGCAAGGTAAAGGAAAAGCGCCCGGTACGATCCGGCAGCGTTGGCCAGACCTTGAGCGGCGCCAGCTGCTCGTCGAGACGGGCGCAGGTGAGCTGGTACAGCGAGACGGGCGGGGTATGCAGCGGTTCCGCCGTCTCCAGGCCGTCGAGCAAGGTGACCGGGCTCGGGCCCTGTGCCAGGCCGCTGCTGATGCCTTCCATGGTGTGCATAGTGCTGCTTCCTGCTCAGTTCGCGACGGTCAGACGATTCACGGTGCCACTGCCGCCGGCCAGCAAGGCCGTGACGCCATGACCTTCGTCGATGGCGATACCCAGCCGGATGCTGTCGATCAGTCGCGCGAGGCGGGTATGGTCATGCAATTGCTGCTTGCTGATCAACCGCTTGACCTTGACGCCACTGTCGTCGGACAGCGTCAGGCTGACGCTGCCGTCGAGGCGCTCGATGCGAAAATTGACCCGGAAGTCATGCTCGAAAGCCGCGGCGATGAGTTGGAAAGGGTTGTCCATGACGTACCTGACTGGCATGAGCGGGGTCAGTGCCATTGACTTCAAGGGGCTGGGGTAGTTCTGGAGCAGATCCCAGAAGTATGACCGACGGCCCGTTTCAGCCGCTCACCTGAAGTTCGCGCTCGCTCCAGCACTGGGCGAAAGCCGCTTGCCAGTCGGGTAGCGGCTCGCCCAGCACCGCTGCCAGCTTTTCGGTGGCCAGCCGGGAATTGATGGGGCGATGGGCCGGAGTGGGATAGGAGCTGCTGGGGATTGGATTGAGGCGGGCCTTCAGCTGGCCGGTCGCGCGCAGGCGCTGGGCGATCTGCTCGGCGAATCCGAACCAGGAGGTGGTGCCGTTGGCCGTCAGGTGATAGGTGCCCCAGAGTTCGTCCCGGTCGCTGTGGGCGAGCAGGCGATCGGTGGCGGCGGCGATGGTGCGGGTCCAGGTGGGCGCGCCGATCTGGTCGTCGACGATGTTCAATTCGTCGCGCTCGCTGAGCAGCCGCACCATGGTGCGCAGGAAGTTGTTGCCCTGCCAGGAATAAACCCAGCTGGTGCGCAGGATGAGGTGGCGCTCGGCGTGTTCACGCACGGCGTTCTCGCCGGCCAGCTTGGTCCGGCCATAGACATTGAGCGGGCAGGTCGGATCCTCTTCCCGGTAACGACCGTCCTTGCTGCCGTCGAAGACGTAGTCGGTGGAGTAGTGGACCAGGGGGACGCCCAGCTGCTGGGCGGCCCGGGCGAAGACCTCGGGCACCCGCTCGTTGATCAGGGTGGCGGTCTGAGGATCGCTCTCGGCGGCATCCACGGCGGTGTAGGCGGCGGCATTGATGATGACGTCGGGCTTCGCGGCCAGGACGCGTTCATGAAGCGCCTCCAGCTGGGTGAAATCCACCTGGGCCCGGCCGATGACGGTTACCCGGGCCTTGGCGGCCAGCAGTTGTTGCAGCGCCTGAGAAAGTTGGCCGTGTTGGCCCGCGATGAAGACGTTCATGTGACTGAGCTATTCCAGAAGGGCTGGCGCGTCCATGCCTGATTGACAGGTTGGGCGTCGCCACGACAGCCCTGAGCAAAAGCAGGCAGTCTACCCGATGACCGGCAGAGGACAAGGCTAGCCTTTAGCCTGCCTACAGCCGCAGCTGTCGGCTCTAGCCTGCGGCCCGCCTCCAGGGCCGCCCACCCGGACGCCTCGAAAAAATTTGTTTCACGAATACTTGACAATTGTGCGAAAGCTCGCGGTTATCCGTTGGTCATTTTTATCCAAAGTTGTGCACAAGCTGTGCTAGCGCTTGTCAAGCCCTGTCTGGACCGTGGTTTTCCCTGCCGAAAATCCTGCTTTTGAACTAAGTTGTTGATTCTGTTGAACTTATTAAAGTGATTAAAAAATGACCAACTTGTTTGGGGGGCCCGCAGAGCAAGGCTCTGGGTTCTTTTCCACCATGTTTTCAACAAAGTTATCAACAGAAGCTGTGGATTGTTCCGTCTCTCCGGCCTGCGGCAACCTTAATCGACGCTGAACGAAAGGCCGCTCGGCGTTGCGACCTGCCTCCTATGCATTCGCTCAACCGGAGAGGGCCAGTTGCCGACTCAGCAAGGCGCGGAGCGAGGCTGGTTTGACCGGTTTGGGCAGGAAATTCAGCCGCGCCTGACGCACCCGCTCCAGACATTCCGGACGGCCATCGGCACTGATGACGATACCGGGGATGTCCTGTCCCAAGGCCTGGCGAATCCATTCGGCGACATCCGGGCCGGTGTCGGCATCGCTCAGGTGATAGTCGACGATGAGCAGTCGCGGCACCACGCCCTGGGCGAGCAGGGCGGCACATTCCTCGCGACTGCGTGCGGTCCAGACCTGGCAGCCCCAGCGGCCCAGCAGGCTGCGCAACCCGAGCAGGATGCTGTCCTCGTTGTCGATGCACAGCACCGGATCGCCGGCCAGCGGCTGGGCGGCTTCGCTGGCGGCCGCAGCCTGGAGGGCGAGGGCGGGTGCCAGGGGCACCTTGACGCTGAAGACACTGCCATGACCCGGCCAGGAACGTACCGAGAGTTCGTGACCCAGTACCCGGCACAGGCGGTCGGCGATCGCCAGGCCCAGGCCCAGGCCCTTTTCCGCGCGGGTCTGATGGCTGTCCAGGCGCTTGAATTCCTCGAAGATCAGTTCCAGCTTGTCCGCCGGGATGCCGGGGCCACTGTCCCAGACCTCCAGGCTCACGCTCTGGCCCTGGCGGCGTACCCCGAGCAGCACCCGGCCATGGGCGTATCTCAGGGCATTGGTGAGGAAATTCTGCAGCACCCGCCGCAGCAACTTGCTGTCGCTGTTGACCGCCAGGCGACTGCTGCGGATGCGCAGGCTGGTGCCCTGATTCTGCGCCAGGGCCCTGAATTCGACGCCCAGGGCCTCGAACAGGGTGGCCAGGGAGAAGGGCGCCGGCGTGGCCAGGATGCGGCCGTTCTCCAGTCGCGAGATGTCCAGCAGATCGGCGATGAGGTCTTCGCTGGATCTCAGGGCGCTGTCCATGTTGCGCACCAGTTCCTGGGCCTCCTGGGCCAGGCCGTCCTGGTGGGCGAGGGCGGCGGTGAACAGGCGGGCGGCGCTCAGCGGCTGCATGAGGTCGTGGCTGACCGCGGTGAGAAAGCGGCTCTTCGACTGGTTGGCCGCTTCCGCATGAGCCTTGGCTTCCTCCAGCGCCTGGTTGAGCTGGGACAGTTCGCGGGTACGTTCCTCGACGCGCTGCTCCAGGCCTTCGTTGGCTTCACGCAGGGCGCGCTCGGCCTCGCGGAAGGCGGTGATGTCGGTAAAGCTCATCACGAAGCCGCGCCCGGGCATGGGGCTGCCGATCAGCTCGATCACCCGGCCATTGGGAAAGGTCCGTTCCGAGGTGTGGGGGATGCCCTGGCGCATCCGCTCCACCCGCCGGGCCACGTGCTCGTCGGGATCGCCCGGTCCGCAGAGGCCGCGCAGGGCGTTGTAGCGGATGATCTCGGCAATGGGCCGGCCGACCTGGATCATGCCGTCGGGATAGTCGAACAACTCCAGATAGCGCTGGTTCCAGGCCACCAGGCGCAGCGACTGGTCGACCACGCTGAGGCCCTGGGAGATGTTCTCGATGGCGCCCTGCAAGAGCGCCCGATTGAATTCCAGTACCTCCGAGGCCTCGTCGGCGATGCGCACCACGTCGTCGACCTGCATGTCGCGGCCTTCGATGGCGGCCTTGACCACGGCGCGTGCCGAGGAGGCGCCGATCACCCCGGCCAGCAGCCGTTCGGTCTGGGCGATCCATTCGCTGTTGGCATTCATCGCGGGGTGATAGGTCAGGCCGCTCTGCTCGGCGAAGCGGCTGAAGCTCAGGCGGGCGCGCTCGTCGCCGACGAAGCGGGCGGCGAGCAGCCGCAGGTCCTCCAGCTTGACCGCCAGCAGGGCGCGATTGCGCGGTCGGGGCAGGGCGTACTGGGCGATGAAGCGCCCGGCTTGCCAGTACTCCGACACCCGGGTGCGCGAAAGCAGCGACACCAGGGCGAATAGTAGAAAGTTGCCGGCCAGGGAGACCAGGGCGCCGACAGTGGTCGGTTGCAGCGTCCGCTCCCCCGCGGGCTGTTCGAACCAGGCGAGGCCGGGAAAGGCGTGCAACGGCCACTGCAGACTGGTGGCCACCACCGGCAGCACCATCAGGTAGCCCCAGAGCAGTGCCCCGGCGGTGAGGCCGGCAAAGACACCCCGCCGATTGGCGGCCTTCCAGAACAGCGCCCCGACCATGGCCGGTCCGAGCTGGGCGATGGCGGCGAAGGCGATCTGGCCGATGGTGGCCAGGCTGGCATTCGAGCCCAGCAGCCGATAGCTGCAATAGGCCAGGACCAGGATGACCACGATGCTGGCGCGGCGCACCGTGAGCATCCAGTGGCTGAACACCGCATGGGGACTCTCGACCTGGCCACGGCGCTTGAGCAGCCAGGGCAGGACGATGTCGTTGGAGATCATGGTGGAGAGGGCCACGCAGGCGACGATCACCATGCCGGTGGCGGCCGAGGCGCCGCCCAGGAAGGCCAGCAAGGCCAGCCAGGGACGCTCCTGGGCCAGCGGCAGGCTGATGACGAAGGAGTCGGGCAGTACGCCGCCGGGCAGGTGCAGCTGACCGGCCAGGGCGATGGGGATGACGAACAGGGCGGCCAGCGCCAGATAGAGCGGAAATACCCAGCGCGCCAGGTTGACGTCCCGGGTATCGGTGTTTTCCACCACCGTGACATGGAACTGGCGTGGCAGGCACATCACGGCGATGAAGGCCACGCCGGTCTGGATCAGCAGGCCTGGCCAGTCCAGCGTCTCGCGCCAGTAGTCCTGCAGTTGCGGCGCCTGCTGCGAACGGGCGAGCAGGTCGGCGAAGCCGTCGTGCAGGTCATAGGTGACCCAGAGGCCGACGGCGATGAAGGCGGCGAGCTTGACCAGGGATTCGAAGGCGATCGCCAGCATCATGCCGCGATGGTGCTCGGTGACGTCCAGGTTGCGGGTGCCGAAGAGAATGGCGAAGACCGCCAGCACCAGGGAGACGAACAGCGCGGTGTCCTGGGCGCGGGTGCTCAGGGACTCGGCATTGATGCCGGTCAGCAGGTTGACGCCGATGACGATGCCCTTGAGCTGCAGCGCCAGGTAAGGCAGGACGCCGACCAGGCAGATCAGCGCGACGACGATGGCCAGGGTCTGGGACTTGCCGTAGCGGGAGGCGATGAAGTCGGCGATGGAGGTGATGTTTTCCTTCTTGCTGATCAGCACCATCTTCTTCACCAGCTGCGGCGCCAGCAGCAGGAAAAGGATGGGACCCAGGTAGATGGGCAGAAAGGACCAAAGCTGATCGGCGGCCTGGCCGACCGCGCCGAAGAAGGTCCAGCTGGTGCAGTAGACGGCCAGCGACAGGCTGTAGACCCAGGCCCGCAGGCGCGGCCTGAGCGGTGGCCGGCGATCGCCATAGAAGGCGATGGCGAACAGCAGGGCCAGATAGCCAAGGGTAACGGTGATGATCAGCCCGCTGGGCAGGGACATGGCGACTCCAGACATTCCAGGCGCCCATCGCGCCCGGACAAAGTGTCGCACCTTGGGCCGCCAGACGTCAGTTCCGGCACGTGGAGGGACGCCGTGGGTTGAGCCGGACGGCTGGCCCTGTTAGGTTTGCGGGCTGATTCAAGCGAGAGAGACCGTCATGTTCCAAGCGCAGCCCATTTCCCTGCAACGTGGTGCGCTGCGCCTGGACCCCCTGGCGGAAGGTGACGTGCTGGAGCTGGTCAGCCTGGCCGAGCGCAATCGCGAAGCGCTGCACTACCTGAGCGGCCCCCTGCGCCCGGACTGGTATCGCCAGGCGCTGGCCGAGCAGCGCGAGGGGCGCGCCTTGCCCTTCGCCGTGCGCATCGCCGACCGGCTGGTGGGCACCACCCGCTTCGCCGACTTCCTGCCGGCGCTCCCCGCCGCCGAGATCGGCTGGACCTGGCTCGACAGCGAGCAGCATGGCAGCGGGCTCAACGGCAATATCAAGTACCTGATGCTGCGCCATGCCTTCGAGCACTGGCAGCTGGTGCGCGTGCAGCTCAAGACCGCCGCGACCAATCTCAGATCCCAGGCCGCTATCGAGAAGCTGGGCGCGGTTCGCGAAGGGCTGCTGCGTCATCACCGGCGGCTGGCGGATGGCCGGCTCGACGACACCGTGATGTACAGCATCACCGATCGCGAATGGCCCGAGGTGAAGGCGCGGCTGGAGGCGTCCTTCAACTAGTCACGGCCGCCGGGTTACCGTTCGTCGGCAGGTTCCGGCAGCGGTGCGGCCGGAGCCTGTCTATGTCGCTTGTTTGGCGCCGGTAATCCAGCGTAGCAGTTTTCCATGCCAACAGTTTTCCGCGAAACGGCCGACATGCCTGCTCAATGGCAAGAATTCGCCTGTCTCCTTTTGCGGATCGCTGTATGTCTTCACTGTCGCCTTCCTCTGCGCTGCGTACGCTGCGGGTCGTCTGGCCCTTCGTCATCATCCTGTCCTGCCAGGCCCTGGTCGCCATCGTCAGCCTGCAACTGCTGTCGACGGTGCGTGCCTACGTGTCCGCGGAAAGCCTGTGGAGCAAGAGTCTCGGCAACGCCATGCTGTCGCTCGGCGCCTATCTGGATGAGGGGCGACCGGAGTCCTACCGGGATTATCTGGCGTCCATCAGCGTCAACGATCTCGATCGGGCGGCGCGGCAGGAGCTGGATACCGATGGCAATCCTGCCGAGGCGGCGCGGCTGCTGCGCCTGGCGGGCAACGACGCCGACGACATCGCGGGCCTCATCACGCTGTTTCGCCTGGCGCGGCATATAGAGCCCTTCGAAGGCGTGATCGCCCGCTGGCAGATCACCGATCCCTACATGGACGAATTCCAGGCCCTGGCGCGCACCGGCTTCGAGTTGATCAGGCTGCAGGGGCCGGGGCCGGCGCTGATTCCGCTGAAACGCCAGCTGCTGGATCTGCACGACCGGATGATTCCGGAAACGGTGGCCTTCTCCGAGCGCCTGGGTATGGCTTCGCGCCAGTTGGTCGAGGCGCTGTTCATCGCCAACGTCCTGGTCGGCGCCCTACTGGTGCTCCTGGCACTCTGGCGCATGCACAGCCTGGTGCAGCAGCGCTGGCGCTCCGAGCAGGCGCTGCAGGCCGAGAAGGAACATATCCAGGTCATCCTGGCTTCCCTCGGCGATGCGGTACTGGCGCTGAATGCTCAGGGGCAGCTGCTCTATCACAACCCGGCGGCGGAGCGGCTGCTGGCGCGGCCGGGGCTGGCCGCGGGTACGCCCGTCACCCACCTGTTCGACATCCAGACCGAGGGGCAGCCGGCGTCGACCCGACCGCTGACCGAGCGCCTGCGCAGCCAGGACTGGCTGGCGGGCGACGAGCCCCTGGCACACCAGCTGGCGCGTGTCGACGGCACCCGGGTGCCGGTGGCCCTGACGGTGACCACGTTGCCGCGGGACGAATCCGGCACCGGGGTGGTGCTGGTGATGCACGACCAGACCCGCGAGCGCGCCTTCCTGCATGATCTGGCCTGGCAGGCCAGTCACGATGCCCTCACCGGGCTGCTCAATCGCCGCGAATTCGAGACCCGTCTGGAGCGCCTGCTGGCCCGCGCGGACCTGGCCTGTGCCTCGCTGCTGTTCATCGATCTGGATCAGTTCAAGATCGTCAACGACACCTCCGGCCATTTCCATGGCGATCGCCTGCTGCGCCAGCTGTGCGAGTTGCTCGGCCAGCAGCTGGGCGAGGACGACTGCCTGGCGCGCCTGGGTGGCGACGAATTCGGCGTGCTGCTGGAAAACCGTACGACCGCCCAGGCCGAGGCGGTCGCCGAGCGGCTGCGCTGCTGCGTGGGTACCCTGCAGTTCGAAGCGGCCGGGCAGGGCTTTCGGGTCGGTCTGAGCATCGGCGTGGTGCACCTGGGTGGCCAGGCCCTGGCGCCCGAGGAGGCGCTGCGCCTGGCGGACCTGGCCTGCTACGCGGCCAAGGACAAGGGCCGCAATCGTATCCAGGTCTTCGCTCCGGGCGACGTGGAGCTGGACCAGCGCCATGGCGAGATGGCCTGGGTGCAGCGCCTGCACCGGGCGCTGGCCGAGGACAGCTTCCGCCTGTACGTCCAGCCGATCCTGGGGCTGGGCCAGGAGACCGCCACGGATCGCCACGTGGAGGTGCTGATGCGGCTGGAAGAAGGCGAGCGGCTGATCGCGCCGGGCGCCTTCATTCCGGCCGCCGAGCGCTATGGGCTGATGCCGGACCTGGACCGCTGGGTGATCGCCGCGGCCCTGGCCCGTTTCGCCGAGCTGCCCGGCGGGTTGCTCGACACCCTGGCCATCAACCTGTCCGGGCATTCCCTGGGCGAGGCGGGTCTGGCGGATTTCGTCAGGCAGCAACTGCAGCGCTGGCGGATCGCGCCGGCGCGGATCTGCTTCGAGATCACCGAGACCAGCGCCGTGGCCAATCTGGATGCGGCGCGGCTGTTCATGGACGAGTTGCGCGGCCTGGGGGTGAGATTCTCCCTGGACGACTTCGGCGCCGGGATGTCGTCCTTCACCTATCTCAAGCACCTGCCGGTGGACTACCTGAAGATCGACGGCAGCTTTGTCCGCCACCTCCTGGAGGACGCCGTGGACAGCGCCATGGTCGAGGCGATCAACCGGCTCGGCCATCTCACCGGCAAGAAGACCATCGCCGAATTCGCCGAGAATCAGGCGGTGGTGGCGGCGCTGGCCGCCCTGGGGGTCGACTATGCCCAGGGCTACGGCATCGCCCGGCCGCAGCCCTTTACCGAAGCCACCTGCCAGGCGCTGGTCCGGCAGGTGTGGTGCGAAGCCTCAGGGGCGTGCGTCGTCGTCCTTGAAACGGCGGAAGAGGGTCGCCAGTAGCGCCCCGGAGATGTTGTGCCAGACGCTGAACAGGGCGCTGGGGACCGCGGCCAGCGGCGAGAAATGCGCCGTGGCCAGGGCGGCGCCGAGCCCGGAATTCTGCATGCCGACTTCCAGTGCCAGGGACTTGCGCTGGGCCACCGGCAGCTTGCAGAACTTGCCGGTGAGATAGCCGAGCAGGAAGCCGAAGCCGTTGTGCAGGATCACCACCGCCATGATCAGCAGCCCGGATTCGGCGATGCGTGCCTGGCTGGCGGCCACCACCGCGGCGACGATCACCACGATGCTCACCACCGAGGCCAGCGGCAGCACCTCGACCAGGGCGCCGACGCGCTGGCCGAGCAGGCGCTGGGCGACCAGACCCAGGGCGATGGGCAGCAGCACCACCTGCAGGATCGACCAGAACAGGCCGCCAAAGGAGATCGGCAGCCAGGTGGAAGCCAGCAGCCAGATCAGCGCCGGGGTCAGCAAGGGCGCGAGCAGGGTGGTCACCGCGGCGATCGCCACCGACAGGGCCAGGTCGCCCTTGGCCAGCCAGGTCATGACGTTGGACGCCGTGCCGCTGGGGCAGCAGCCGACCAGGATGACGCCGACGGCGATTTCCGGCGGCAGGTGGAACAGCTGGCAGAGCGTCCAGGCCACCCCCGGCATGATGACGAAGTGGGCTACCACGCCCAGCAGCACCCGCCAGGGATGACGGCCGACCGCGGCGAAGTCCTCGACCTTGAGCGTCAGGCCCATGCCGAACATGATCACCCCCAGCAGCGGCACGATGGCCACGCTCAGCGGCTTGAACACCGCGGGGGCGAAGAACGCCAGCAGGGCGGCGAGCAGCACCCAGAAGGCGAAGGTATTGCCGACGAAGCGGCTGAAGACGGCCAGGGCACGCATGGCAAACTCCTTTTCAAGAGGGCAGAAAAAAGGCCGGTCTGCGCCGGCCTTGAGATGAGCTTAGAGCCCCTGGGGCAATTCTTCACCCCCCAGGGCCTCGATCAGCTGAGGCAGGAATTCCGCCAGGGTCATCATCATCAGCACGAAGCTGGCGTCCTGCTGGCCGAGGGCGTCTTCGCCGCCATCCTGTTCGGCCTGGTCCTGCAGCAGGTCCTCGAACTTCAGCCGCTTGATGGTGACCTTGTCGTCCAGCAGCAGGGCGAGCTTGTCCTGCCAGGCCAGCGCCAGCTTGGTGACCAGCTTGCCGGCGCCCAGGTGATTCTGGATCTCTTCGCTGGTCAGGTCCTGACCCTTGCAGCGCACCACGCCGCCGTCTTCGCCGGCATCCCGCAATTCGCACTCGTCGAGGATGTAGAGGCCATGGGTGGCGTCACCGGCCTTGACCCAGTCGGTGAAGGTGGCCATCGGCGCCTGCTTGACGCCCAGCGGCCGGACCGGCAGCGAGCCCAGGGCATCGCGCAGGGTGGAGAGCAGGTCCTCGGCGCGCTTGGCGCTGGAGGCATCGACCAGGATCCAGCCCTGCTTGGGATCGATGGCGGCATAGGTGGTCTGGCGACGGATGAAGGCGCGCGGCAGGAAGGCCTGGACGATCTCGTCCTTGATCTGCTCCTTCTCCTTCTTGTAGACCTTGCGCATCTGCTGGCTTTCGATCTCGTCGACCTTCTCCTGCACGGCCTCCTTGACCACGCTGCTGGGCAGGATGCGCTCTTCCTTGCGCGCGGCGATCAGGAAGAAGCCCTGGCTTTCGTGGACCAGCGGCAGGTCCGGGCCCTTGCCGAAGGGCGCGACGAATCCGTAGGTGGACAACTCCTGGCTGGCACAGGGGCGGGCGGGCTTGGCGGCGAGGGCGGCTTCGAGGGCTTCGGTCTCGAAGGCGACTTCCTGGGTGAGACGGTAGACGAGCAGATTACGGAACCACATGGTGTCACTCCCAAAAACGAAGCGCGCATTATCCGCGTCGCCCGCCCCGGAGGCCAACCCCGGATCGCGGTGGTCGTCGGGAATGCGTGCTTTCTCCGGTTGCGCCGGAGGGCGGCGCTAAGCCTTTGGAAGTGCTGGGAAATTTTTTTTCAAAAAGGGGTTGCCAGGTCGGGAACCCCTCCGTAGAATGCGCCCCACTTCGAGAGCAAACGGGTGATTAGCTCAGCTGGGAGAGCATCTGCCTTACAAGCAGAGGGTCGGCGGTTCGATCCCGTCATCACCCACCACTCGAGGTAATGCGCAGCGGTAGTTCAGTCGGTTAGAATACCGGCCTGTCACGCCGGGGGTCGCGGGTTCGAGTCCCGTCCGCTGCGCCATTTAAAGGTTGTCTGGTTCTGAACACCAGCAGCCATCGAAGAGCGGCCCTAGTGGCCGCTTTTTCGTTTGGGCGAGATTTTTCTGGTCGGGCTTTCTCAGGGTTTTCCCTCTTTAGGTAAATTGCCAGGGCGAGGGTGTTTGTACCTCGGCTTGAGCAGCCGCGTGTGGAAGACGCTGCGCGGTTTTCCACGCTACCTGGCTACGTGTTGCTCGTGGTCGCGGCGGTCCGCCGATGCGGACGCTCCCATGATAGAGCTCTGATCGCGGCCATGGGCCGCTCCTACAGGCACGGAGACCTCCGTAGGAGCGGCC
>NZ_JASCON010000038.1:0-51750 GCF_029959585.1 Pseudomonas sp. PS02302 | reverse complement strand
CCCCCCTCCACACCCCCCCCCCCGCCCCCGCTTACAGCGCCCGCCCCCGGGGCCGGGCTCGCTCAGCCCGCGAAATCCCCTCGAGGACAGCGCCATGCCAACAACAATTACCGGCCTGCAGATCGAAGACATCCGCTTCCCCACCAGCCAGGCGCTGGATGGCTCCGATGCCATGAACCCCGATCCGGACTACTCCGCCGCCTACGTCATCCTGCAGACCGACCAGCCGGGGCTGGAAGGCCACGGCCTCACCTTCACCATCGGCCGCGGCAACGAGATCTGCTGCGCCGCCCTGCGCGCCCTGGAGCCGCGGGTGCGCGGCCTGACCCTGGAGTGGATCCAGGAAGACCCGGGGCGTTTCTGGCGCCACATCACCGGCGACAGCCAGTTGCGCTGGATCGGCCCGGACAAGGGCGCCATCCACCTGGCCACCGGCGCGGTGGTCAACGCCGCCTGGGACCTCTGGGCGCGCGCCGTGGGCAAGCCGGTCTGGCGCCTGGTCGCGGAGATGAGCCCCGAGGAGCTGGTGCGCTGCATCGACTTCCGCTATCTCACCGACTGCATCACCCCCGCAGAGGCCCTGGCCCTGCTGCGCCAGCGCGCCGAAGGCAAGGCCGAGCGGCTGCAACGCCTCGAAGCCGAAGGCTATCCCTGCTACACCACCTCGGCCGGCTGGCTCGGCTATCCCGACGACAAGCTGCGCCGCCTCTGCCAGGAGGCCATCGACGCCGGCTTCTCCCATATCAAGCTCAAGGTCGGCCGCGACCTCGCCGACGACATCCGCCGGGTGCGCATCGCCCGCGAGGTGATCGGCCCCGAACGCCACCTGATGATCGACGCCAACCAGGTGTGGGAAGTCGGCGAGGCCATCGACTGGGTGCGCGAACTGGCCTTCGCCAAGCCCTGGTTCATCGAGGAGCCCACCAGCCCCGACGACGTGGAAGGCCATCGCGCCATCCGCGAGGCGGTGGCGCCGGTCAAGGTGGCCACCGGCGAGATGTGCCAGAACCGCATCCTCTTCAAGCAATTCATCATGCGCGGCGGCCTGGACGTGGTGCAGCTCGACGCCTGCCGCCTGGGCGGCCTCAACGAGGTGCTGGCGGTGCAGCTGATGGCCGCCAAGTACGACCTGCCGGTCTGCCCCCATGCCGGCGGCGTGGGCCTCTGCGAATACGTGCAGCACCTGGCGATGATCGACTACCTCTGCGTCGCCGGCACCCACGAGGGCCGGGTGGTGGAATACGTCGACCACCTCCACGAACACTTCGAGGACCCCTCCCGGGTGCGCGGCGCCGCCTATCTCGCGCCCCAGGCGCCGGGGTTCTCCATCGCCATCAAGGCCGCCTCCCGGGCGCGCTATCGCCATGCCGGGGAGCAGCCGTCATGAGTCCGCGCCTGGATGCCCACCAGCATTTCTGGCGCTATCGGCCGGCCGAATTCGCCTGGATCGACGGGCGCATGGCCGGGCTGCAAAGGGACCACCTGCCCGCCGATCTGCAACCGCACTTGCAGCGGGCCGGTTTCGACGGCTGCGTCGCCGTCCAGGCGCGCACCCTGGAAGAGGAGACGGACTTTCTGCTCGACCTCGCCGCCCGGACGCCCTGGGTGCAGGCAGTGGTCGGCTGGACCGATCTGCGCGCCGCCGACCTGGTGGCGCGCCTGGAACGTCGCCAGGGCAGTCGTCACCTGCGCGGTTTTCGCCATCCGGTGCAGGACGAGGCCGATCCCGGCACCTGGCTGGCCGATGCCGCCGCCAACCAGGGCGTCGCTACCCTGCAGCGGCATGGCTATCTCTATGAACTGCTGATCCACGCCGAGTCCCTCCCCGCCGCCACCGCCTTCGCCGCCCGCCACGACCACGGCGTGCTGGTGCTGGACCACCTGGGCAAGCCGCCGGGCCGGGTGGCGCCCGCCGACTACGCCCGGCTGCTGGCGCCCCTGGCGCGGCTGCCCCATGTGCATTGCAAGCTGTCCGGGCTGGTCACCGAGGCCGACTGGCACGGCTGGCAGGCGGAGCAGTTGCTGCCCTATGCGCGCATCGCCCTGGAGGCCTTCGGGCCGGAGCGGCTGCTGTTCGGCTCCGACTGGCCGGTCTGCACCCTGGCCGCCAGTTACGCCGAGGTGGTCGACCTGGCCGAACAGGCGCTGCTGGATCTCACGCCCAGTGAGCGCGAAGCGGTCTTTGGCGGCAACGCAGCCCGCCTCTATGGCCTCGGCACCCAGCCACGGGAGAAGGTGGCATGAATCTGCAGCTGACCGACAAGGTGTTCCTGGTCACCGGCGGCGGCTCCGGCATCGGCGCCGCCATCTCCCTGGCCCTGGCCGCCGAGGGCGCCATCCCGGTGATCCTCGCCCGCGAGCCGCTGGCCGCCGATTTCGCCGCGCAACTGGCCGAACGTCAGCCCAGGGCGCGGGCCTTCACGGTGGAGCTGTGCGACGAAGCTGCCTGCGAGCGGACCGTGGCCGCGGTAAAGGATGCCTATGGGCGCATCGATGGACTGGTCAACAACGCCGGGGTCAACGATGGCGTGAGTCTCAGCGCCGGTCGCGCCGCCTTCGTCGCCTCCCTGGAACGCAACCTGGTGCACTACTACCATCTGGCGCACCTCTGCCTGCCGGCGCTGCGCGCCAGCACCGGCGCCATCGTCAACATCGCTTCCAAGACCGCCCTTTCCGGCCAGGGCGACACCAGCGGCTACACCGCGGCCAAGGGCGGCGTGCTGGCCCTGACCCGTGAGTGGGCCGCCTCGCTGCTGGACGACGGCATCCGCGTCAACGCAGTGATCCCCGCCGAGGTGATGACGCCGCTCTACGAACGCTGGCTGCAGGGCTTTCCCGACCCGGCCGCCAAGCTCGCCGCCATCACCGCGCGCATCCCCCTCGGCCGCCGCATGACCACCCCGGAGGAGATCGCCGACACTGTGGCCTTTCTGCTGTCGCCACGCTCCAGCCATACCACCGGCCAGTGGCTGAGCGTGGACGGCGGCTACCTGCATCTGGATCGGGCGCTGACGTGAAGACGTGGCCGTAGGTTGGCGCTGAGCACAGCGAAGCCCAACAAGGGGGCAGGCGCCCTCACCCCGACCCTCTCCCAGAGGGAGAGGGAGAGGGAGCGGTTCAGTGGATCGTGTTCAGGTTCGGCGTTAGCCGGGATCATCAGCGCGTGAAAACGTTGCGCGCGCTCGACGTAGGTTGGCGCTGAGCACAGCGAAGCCCAACAAGGGGGCAGGCGCCCTCATCCAATCCTCTCCCAGAGGGAGAGGGGGCGGTTCAGTGGATCCTGTTCAGGTTCGGCGTTAGCCGGGATCATCGGTGCGTGAAAACGTTGCGCGCGCTCGCCGTAGGTTGGCGCTGAGCACAGCGAAGCCCAACAAGGGGGCAGGCGCCCTTCCTCCAACCCTCTCCCAGAGGGAGAGATGGCGGTTCAGTGGATCCTGTTCAGGTTCGGCGTTAGCCGGGATCATCGGCGCGTGAAAACGTATCGCGCTCGACGTAGGTTGGCGCTGAGCACAGCGAAGCCCAACAAGGGGGCAGGCGCCCTCACCCCAACCCTCTCCCAGAGGGAGAGGGAGCGGTTCAGTGGATCCTGTTCAGGTTCGGCGTTAGCCGGGATCATCGGCGCGTAAAAAAGCCGCGCGCTCGACGTAGGTTGGCGCTGAGCACAGCGAAGCCCAACAAGAGGACCACGGCAAGGCACCTGTAGCGTGGACAACGGCGCAGCCTTGTCCACCCGCCGGGCACCCAACCCGCTAACGCTTCGGACTCAAGGGACTGTCGTCCTGATCCTCGCGCTCTTCGGTGGTGGTGGTGTTCGCCGAATCCGGCACGTCGCCGTATTCGTCGTAGTCGTGGGGGGTCTGCTGGTCGTCCGCGGGTTCGGGATTCATGAGGTACTCCAATAAAAGAAGTGCCCTCGGTGGAGTCCGCCAGCCCAGGTGGCGTTCCCGCTAGACCAGCGCCACCAGACGTTCGGCCACCCGGTCGAAGGGGTCGATGCTGCGCTGGGCCCGGCACAGCGGGATCACCCCCTGCACCGCCGCCACCAGCAGCGTGGCCAGCCCCGTGGCCGCTTGCGCTGTATGGCCATGCTCGACCAGCGCCACCTGCAAGCGCGCTTCCCAGCGGCGATAGATGCCCGCCGCCGCGTCCAGCTCGCGCTGGGCGATCTCGTCCACCGGCTCTTCCACCGCCACCGCCATCACCGGGCAGCCGACGCGAAAGTCCGAGTCCAGCAGGATGTCGCGCCACAGGCGCAAAAAGCCCTGGATCCCCGCCAGGGCCCCGGCCTGCAGCTGCCGCTCCAGATCGCGACTGACCTGGGCGCCGGCCAGCTCCACCGCCTCCACCACCAGCTGGTGCTTGCCACCGGGAAAGTGATGATAGGTGGACCCCAGCGGCGCCTCGGCGCGCTTGATGGTCTCGCGAATGCTGGTGGCATTGAGGCCGTGCTGCGCCAGCATGGCCGACGCCGCCACCACCACCCGTTCCCGTACCGTCGACTGCTCGGTCATCCATTCTCCTTGCTATGACAGTCGTCATAATCTACCGTCCAGCCATTATAACAACTGTCATAGGGACCACCCCATGCCCAGCGACGCCCTCGTCGAGGATTTGATCACCGCGGACGGTTATCGCCTCAGCACCAGTCGCTTTCCCGCCCAGGGGCCGCTGCAGGGACGGCTGATCGTCGCCGGCGCCACCGCCGTGCCCCAGGGCTTCTATCGGCGCTTCGCCCAGCACGCCGCGGCGCGTGGCTTCGAGACCCTGACCCTGGACTATCGCGGTGTCGGCCGTTCGGCGCCGGCCTCGCTCAAGGGCTTTCGCATGGACCTGCTGGACTGGGCGCGCCAGGACCTCGCCGCCGCCGTGGACGCCATGGCCCAGGGCGACGTCCCCCTCTACCTGGTCGGTCACTCCTATGGCGGCCATGCTTTCGGCCTCCTGCCCAACCACGCCAAGGTCGCCGGCTTCTATGTCTTCGGCACCAGCGCCGGTTGGTACGGCTACATGCCGCCATTGGAAAGACTCAAGGTGCTGACCATGTGGAAACTGGTGCTGCCGGTGCTGACCTGGTGGAAGGGCTACTGCCCCTGGAGCGCCCTGGGCCTGGGCGAAGACCTGCCGCGCGACGTCTATCGCCAGTGGCGCCACTGGTGCAGCTATCCCCACTACTTCTTCGACGACCCGGCCATGCGGGGCATCGAAGCCGGCTACGCCGCGGTGCGCACGCCCATCGTCGCGGTCAACGCCCTGGACGATCTCTGGGCCACGCCGCGCTCGCGCGACGCCTTCATGCAGGCCTATCGCAACGTCGACCTGCAGCGCGAAGACCTCGATCCCCGCCAGCACGGCGGCGCCATCGGCCACATGGGTTATTTCCGCGCCAGCGCCGAGCCACTCTGGGACCGCGCCCTGGACTGGTTCGCCGCCCTGCCCCGGGCACCGGGCGTGAACTGAGCCCCGAACCGGCCGCCCCAGGGCGTGCCTGTCGCTTTTCCAAAAGCTCTCCGTCGTTTCCGGACAGTCATCCCGCTGCCCCAGGTCCCATTGTGGCGGCACGAATAACAAGGAGAAATACCCGTGCTGATCGGCATCCCGATGGAAACCGGTGCGGGGGAAACGCGCGTGGCCGCGACCCCCGAAACCCTCAAAAAACTGATCGGCCAGGGCCACCAGGTGGTGGTGCAACGGGGTGCTGGCGAGCGCGCCAGCGTGCCCGACGCGGCCTATGCCGCCATTGGCGCCCAGCTCGGCGATGCCGCCGCGGCCCTGGGCGCCGACCTGGTGCTCAAGGTGGCGGCGCCCGATGCCGCCGAGCTGGGGCTGATGAAGCCCGGCGCCGTGCTGATCGGCATGCTCAATCCCTTCGCCCAGGAGATCCTGGACCAGCTCAACGGCCGCGGCCTCACCGCCTTCGCCCTGGAAGCGGCGCCGCGCACCTCCCGCGCCCAGAGCCTGGACGTGCTCTCCTCCCAGGCCAACATCGCCGGCTACAAGGCGGTGATGCTGGCCGCCGACCACTATCCGCGCTTCATGCCCATGCTGATGACCGCCGCCGGCACGGTGAAGGCCGCGCGGGTGCTGATCCTCGGCGCCGGGGTGGCCGGCCTGCAGGCCATCGCCACCGCCAAGCGCCTCGGCGCGGTGATCGAGGCCTCGGACGTGCGCCCGGCGGTCAAGGAGCAGATCGAATCCCTCGGCGCCAAGTTCGTCGACGTGCCCTTCGAGACCGAGGAAGAGCGCCAGTGCGCCGAAGGCGTCGGCGGCTATGCGCGGCCCATGCCGGCCACCTGGATGGAGCGCCAGGCCAAGGCGGTGCACGAGCGCGCCAGGCAGGCCGACATCGTCATCACCACCGCGCTGATCCCCGGTCGCCGCGCCCCCACCCTGCTGCACGCAGCCACCGTGGCCGAGATGAAGCCCGGCTCGGTGGTCATCGACCTCGCCGCCAGCCAGGGCGGCAACTGCCCGCTGACCGAGCTGGACCGGGTGGTGGTCAGGCACGGCGTCACCCTGGTCGGCTACGGCAACCTGGCCGCGCGCGTCCCGGCGGACGCCTCGGCGCTCTATGCCCGCAACCTACTGGACTTTCTCAAGCTGGTGCTCAGGGACGGGGCCTTCCACCTCGACCTGGCCGACGACATCGTCGCCGCCTGCCTGATGTGCCACGGCGGCGAATTGCGCCGCAAGAACGCCTGAGCGCCCGCCCTCCGCCCCTCACAAGGACTGCCCCCATGGACCTGATTTCCGACGGCCTCTACAACCTGATCATCTTCGTGCTGGCCATCTATGTCGGCTACCACGTGGTCTGGAACGTCACCCCCGCGCTGCACACCCCGCTGATGGCGGTGACCAACGCCATCTCCGCCATCGTCATCGTCGGCGCCATGCTCGCCGCCGCCCTCACCGTCACCCCGCTGGGCAAGACCATGGGCACCCTGGCCGTGGCCCTGGCGGCGGTCAATGTCTTCGGCGGCTTCCTGGTCACCCGCCGCATGCTGGAGATGTTCAAGAAGAAGGCCCCCAAGGCCCCGGCGGAGCAGCGCTGACATGAGCATGAACCTCATCACCCTGCTCTACCTCGTCGCCTCGGTGTGCTTCATCCAGGCGCTCAAGGGCCTTTCCCACCCCACCACCTCGCGCCGCGGCAACGCCTTCGGCATGGCCGGCATGACCCTCGCCGTGCTCACCACCCTGGCGCTGATCCACAAGCTCGGCAGCGAGCTGGCGGTGCAGGGCATCGGCTACGTCATCGTCGGCCTGCTGGTGGGCGGCAGCGCCGGCGCCTACATGGCCAAGCGCGTGGAAATGACCAAGATGCCCGAGCTGGTGGCCTTCATGCACAGCATGATCGGCCTGGCCGCGGTGTTCATCGCCATCGCCGCGGTGGTCGAGCCGCAGTCCCTGGGCATCGTCGCCACCTTTGGCCAGCCGATCCCCAGCGGCAACCGCCTGGAGCTGTTCCTCGGCGCGGCCATCGGCGCCATCACCTTCTCCGGTTCGGTGATCGCCTTCGGCAAGCTCTCCGGCAAATACAAGTTCCGCCTGTTCCAGGGCGCCCCGGTGCGCTTCGCCGGCCAGCACCCGCTCAACCTGGTGATCGGCCTGGCCATCCTCGCCCTGGGCCTGGTCTTCACCTTCAGCGGCAATCTCGGCGCCTTCGCCGTGCTGGTGGCCCTGGCCTTCGTCATCGGCGTGCTGATCATCATCCCCATCGGCGGCGCCGACATGCCGGTGGTGGTCTCCATGCTCAACAGCTACTCCGGCTGGGCCGCCGCCGGCATCGGCTTCTCGCTCAACAACTCCATGCTGATCATCGCCGGCTCGCTGGTGGGATCGAGCGGCGCCATCCTCTCCTACATCATGTGCAAGGCGATGAACCGCTCCTTCTTCAACGTCATCCTCGGCGGCTTCGGCGGCGCGACGGAGGCCGCGGCCAGCAACGGCAGCGGGGAGCAGCGCCCGGTCAAAGCCGGCTCGGCGGACGACGCCGCCTTTCTGCTCGGCAACGCCGACAGCGTCATCATCGTCCCCGGCTACGGCCTGGCAGTAGCCCGCGCCCAGCACGCCCTCAAGGAGCTGACCGAGAAGCTGGTGCACAACGGGGTGACGGTGAAATACGCCATCCACCCGGTGGCGGGTCGCATGCCCGGCCATATGAACGTGCTGCTGGCCGAGGCCGAGGTGCCCTACGACCAGGTGTTCGAGATGGACGACATCAACTCCGAATTCGGCCAGGCCGACGTGGTGCTGGTACTCGGCGCCAACGACGTGGTCAACCCGGCGGCCAAGAACGATCCCACCTCGCCCATCGCCGGCATGCCCATCCTCGAAGCCTTCAAGGCCAAGACGATCATCGTCAACAAGAGATCCATGGCCAGCGGCTACGCGGGTCTGGACAACGAACTCTTCTACCTGGACAAGACCCTGATGGTCTTTGGCGACGCCAAGAAGGTCATCGAGGATATGGTCAAGGCGGTGGATTGACGGATCTGGATCGCCGCCTGGTGGCTCCGCTCATCAGGCGGCGACTCGGCGCTTCAGCCAGCCCTCTTCCGCAGGTCACTCAACGCCTCACCCTCTCTCCGCTGGCTGTCCAGGCCACCGTGCTCTTCAAGCCCCCATACGCCATTGACGTAGGCCCGCGACTCTAGTCCAATGGCTATACGTCACTGACGCATGGACGCTGCAGATGATCTTCATCGAAACACCGGTTTTCACGCGGCTCGTCAAGGAGTTGCTCGACGACGACGCCTATGCCGAATTTCAACGCTTTCTAGCGGAGCACCCCACGGCAGGGGACGTGATCAAAGATACCGGCGGACTGCGCAAAATCAGGATCGCTAGCAGCGGTCGTGGCAAGCGTGGTGGCTCGCGGGTGATCTACTACCACTTCACCGCAGACGCTCGCATCGCCCTGTTGCTGATCTATCCGAAGAACCAACAGGACGACCTGACCGACGACCAGCGCAAGGCCCTCAAGGGCCTCATCGAACACTGGAGATAAGCATCATGGCCAAGTTCTTCGACGAGCTCTTGCAGAGCGCCACCGAAATGGACGAGATCGTCCGGGGTGAACGCCAACCCTCGCGCGAATTCCACCTCGATGCCCTGCAGATCAAGCAGATCCGCCAGGCCACCGGCCTGAGCCAGGCGCAGTTCGCCAGGAAGATCAACATAGACGTCGGCACCCTGCGCAACTGGGAGCAATGCCGACGCGAACCTACCGGCCCTGCCAAGGCGCTGTTGATCGCTCTCAAGAATGATCCTGAGCACGTCCTCGCCGCACTGGGTGCTTAGGCTCAAGCCACCTTTCATCTGTAAGACTATTCCGCCAAAACGCCCTTGACGCCTCGCCCCACCCCACCTAACGTGAACTTCATCACAAGGATGTAGCCGTCACGATCCCCCGTCGCGGCCCCGGCCAGGACGCCGCCATGCCCCCCAAAGATCGTCACGGCAAGACCGCGCAAGACTACCGCGCCGCGCTCGTCGCCGAACTCGATGCCGTTCCCGACTGCCATCGCCGCCGCAAGGCTCAGCGCTCTCCCTTGCTAGTCGTCTGGCTACTGGTGCCTGTCGCCCTGCTCTGGCTCAACTGGCCTGGGGTGGAGCGCTGGCTGCATCCCGCTCCTGTGGTTGAACCTTCCATTGAAGTCGCGGAAAGCCAAACTCCCGCACCTCCGCCTGTTCCCTCTGCACCTGCCCCGCGCCAAGCCATAGCCGCCCCTCAACCGCTGGATGCCTGCCTCAAGCAAGGCAACGCCGTGGATGAAGAGGTACTGCGCTGCCGCTATGGCGCCGTGCCTCGCGCGCAGGAATCCGCTTCGGCGCCCCAAGGAATGGTGTCGGCAGCCTACCTCGCTCAGTACAAGGCTAGGCGGGAGTTAGCTCCCGTGCATACCTCTTCCTCGCCCTCTTTCAGCGAAAGCCACTGGGTTCCTAAATGGGACGGCAGTGGTTCGTATTTAGCTACTTGGGACGTGCAGAACAACCGGATTGATTACGGCAGCGTTTGTGGGAATCACCGTAAGGGTTCGATTGAGTACCGGGAATGTAGGAAGGGGGCGAAGCAGTGGTTTAAGAATGAGTGCAGAAAATTTGAGAATAAGGATTTAGCGTCACCCCGCGAGCGGTATTGCTCAGCAGCGGAAGGTTTCAGCACAATAAATTAATTAATATATACCATACGCTTCTAGCAACCAGCCACTAGACACAACTATTCATGGAGAGCTCACAATGGCGCCAAACGATAAACTTTATGAGACCAACTTAATCTACAAAAGTTGGATTGAGCACCCACTTAAAGTTATCACTCCATCTGTGGCAAATCAAAATCTAGGGTTTCGAAAACCGCAACGAGCAGCAATTTACACATCTCTAGCGCACCTAATCTCTTCACCCGAAAAGCCCGCAACTATTGTAATGCCTACAGGCACAGGAAAAACAGATACAATAATCGCAATAATCATTGTCGCACACTTCGAGAAGACTTTAATCATTGTTCCTTCAGACGCACTTAGGCGCCAGACAGCTGGGAAATTATAGAGTTAAAAAACATAAGAAGAATGGGTGCCATTGCCGCAACCACTATGGCGCCAACAGTTCACACATTAAGCGGAGCGCCTGATACTAATGACTGGAAGGCGATCGCATCATGCAACGTTATTATATCCACACCGAACTCCCTAGACCTCTGCAATGATTCAGATCTTTCTAAATTAGCGATGAGCTTTAGCCATCTGCTAATAGACGAAGCGCATCATGTAGCAGCAAAAACTTGGAGTCGCGCAAAAAAAGCATTCACAGGAAAACCTTGCTTACAATTTACTGCAACTCCATTCAGGGAAGATGGAGCCTCCTTAGATGGCGACATTATCTACAACTACCCATTAAAAGAAGCTAAAAACGACGGATACTTTCAAGCTATAGAATTCCATCCTATTCGAGAATATCAAGCATCACTCGCTGACAAGTCGATAGCGGACAAAGCTGTCAGCCTTCTTAGAAAAGATCTCTCTGATGGAAAAAATCATCTTTTGATGGCCCGTGCAAAAACAATTTCAAAGGCCAAGGAAATATTCGAAATCTACAAGCAGCATAGTGACCTCTCACCCATTTTAGTGCACAGCAAGTCAAAATCGCCACAAGAAATAACAAAAGCCATAAAAGAAAAAAGACATAGAATTATTGTCTGCGTAAATATGTTAGGTGAGGGATTCGATCTTCCAGAACTAAAAATTGCAGCCCTGCACGACCAGCATTGTAGCCCTGCAATAACCCTACAATTTATCGGAAGATTAACTCGCGTCGACCCAACGTTGGGATGCGCAAAATTTGTCGCAAACATTGCAAACCAAAAAGTAGATAGCCAAATGTCCGCCCTATACTCTGAAAGCGCGGACTGAAGTTCTATAATAGAAGAAGTTAGCGAACGAAAAATATCACGTGAACTGCAAAAAGAAAAATTCAATGCTCAATTTAAAGAACTTGAAGATGGCGAGCAAATACTTGCACTAAACCCATCACCCAATATAAGTGCAGTCGCATATCTTTTGCCCCCAAAGGACTGGAAACCTGAAGGCGCAAGAGACATGAAATCAAAAAACGAAACAGTCAAACTTTATTCAGTTAGCGAAAAAAATGACTTAGTCATGGCCGTCACTCGCATCGAAAATACCGTTCTGTGGGCGAGTTCGACAGAAATATCCACCATCGATTGGCATCTATATCTTGCCTACTACAAAAAGGAAAACCAGACTTTATTCATAACCACCTCTGGCGATGAAGGGCAAGCATTAAAATTTAAGAACCTTATCAGTAAAGACGCAGTAAGGTTTACTGGAGACAAGACCTTCCGAGTCTTGCACAATATAAATCTTTTAAAATTCCAAAATATTGGCCTTACACGCGGCACACGGGATCTTCGATTCACAATGCATGTTGTTAGAGATGTAACTGCCATTTTAGGAGAGCTAGAAGACGGCACAGCCATAAAATCCAATGTATTTGGAATTGGCTTTGAAAACGGCCAGAAGAGTACAGCAGGATGCTCTGCAAAAGGAAAAATGTGGAAAATGACGGCCGACTCGATTGATGAGTGGGTTAGATGGTGCGACACCACATCTCAGAAAATAAACAACAAAAAAATAGACACTCGAAGCATTCTCGATTACGTAGTAAGGACAGAGCAAATCGAGAATGAATGGCCAAGCGGAATATTTTATGCCGACTGGCCAGAAACCATCTATATCGAAAATGAAAAAAATATCGACATAACAATAAACGGAGTCTCTTACAACCTAACAGACTTGAATTGCGACACTCCGTCATACAACAGCAATAAGGAAATATCCATACCCATATCATCATCCGAACAACAGTTATTTGAGGTAAAATTAATACTTCTAGAGGATGGATACAATGTTGCATGCGACAATATAGAAATATCACTTAATAGGGGAATGAACCTATCTGACTATTTAGAAATCAATCCGCTTCGATTATTAAAGACCGATGGTTCTGTAATACTTGGAAACTATAGAAACTATTCGCCAAAAACGCTCAACGTGACCCTCCCCTCCCGACTACTAAGCAGCTGGGACTGGGGACAAACCAAAATCAATAAAGAGTCAATGGGAAAAGAAGAAGATTTTGACACTGTTCAAGGCTTCACATTCAATAAGATAAAGAAAGCTACAAAATTATCTTCAATGATGATGGATCTGGAGAGATAGCTGATCTAGTAGCCATAAATGAAGAGCCTGATCACATCCAAGTCGACTTTTACCATTGCAAATACTGCAACAAAGGCGAAAAACCTGGCGCAAGAGTCGATGACACATACATCGTAACCGGACAGGCAAGCCGATCAGTAAAATGGCTACATAGCGGCGTAGGGCTTTTCTCCCAACTTCTTTTTAGATACAGCAGATCCCTAGACGATGGCTTTAACAGACTATTAAAGGGCGACCCCATCGAGCTCGAAATCTTGCGTAATAAGTGTAGAGATATAGAGCTGAGATTAGGATTTTACATAGTTCAGCCTGCGATCTCTAAAGCGAAGATCACTGAAGAAATGAAGACCGTTCTCGGCACAAGCTACTCTTATGTAAAAGCGATATCTGGATGCGAAGTCAAAGTAATAGTAAACACTTAATCTATCGCCTCTACAGCTAAACAAATCTCACAACCATCAATAAGCGATGGATGTTGACAATCTGCAGCATCCATCCTTTCGACTGATTGTCTGCTCGAACCTAATAGTAAGATTATCTGCCTACGATTTTCTTGCTTACTGCACATACCCTTTCGCTCGCCTTGTGGCTCTTATCCCTCAAACAATCTCTACAAGGATCGTCCCCATGCCAACCTCCCGCTCCCTCATGGTCGCGTTATTGCTGGCCAACACCAGCGCCGCCTGGGCCGCGTCCAATACGGCCAACGTCCAGCAGAACGGTGGCTTCAACGTGGTGAACCTGAACCAGGGCAGCGAGCTGTCGGCGCGCAACCAGGCGGATATCCAGCAGAACGGCAGTTTTCTCAATGCCCAGGTCACCCAGCAGAACGATGCCGATGACCGCGTGCGGGTGCTGCAGACCAATGGCAAGAGCGCTGTCGAGGTCAACCAGGCGTGGGGCTCGCAGCGTCTGGTGGATATCGAGCAACGCGATGGCGGCTATGACCGGGTGCAGGTCGATCAGGGGCCGGGCAGTGGCAACGAGACGGTGGTGCGGCAGAGTGGTTTGCGGCAGGACACCTATGTCCATCAGGACGGTGGCTACCACCGGATCGATATCGAGCAGGACAGCTATGCGGCGGGCCAGAACACCCTGACGGTGCGGCAGGATGGCCTCGATGGCAGGATCGACCTGGCTCAACACGGTGACCGCCAGGACCTGCAGGTGACCAGCTTCGGCCTGCGCGACGGGGTCTGGGTGAGCCAGAACGGCGAGGACTCCAAAACGATCATCGAGCAGCGCGGCAATGACAACTATGTCGGTCTCAAGCAGGCCGGCGAGCGGGTGGACTCCAAGGTGGTGCAGGAGGGCAACGGCAACGATGTCCGGGTCCGGCACTCCAGCAGCTACTCGCGGCCCAGCAATGTCGACATCGCCCAGCGCGGCGATCTCAACCGCGCCGATGTCAATGTCTATGGCGTGGGCAACCAGCTGACCCTGGCGCAGACCGGTAATGGCAATAGCGCCAACGCCATCGTCTCCGGCGCGGGCAATCAGCTGGACCTGGCGTCCACTGGCGACGGCAATGGCATCAATGCCTATTACCTCGGCAACGACGGCCAACTGAAGGTGGATCAGCAGGGCAACGGCCTCGGGGTAACGGCCTATGTCACCGGCGACGCCTCCCGCATCACCGCCAGCCAGAGCGGCTTCCAGCACACCGCCGACCTGACCCAGAACACCGCCGGCAATGCCATCAACATCACCCAGAGCGGCTTTTCCAACCACGCCGTCATCAGCCAGTAGTCAGGGATCGGCGGGGCCAGCCCCCGCGCGCTCCGGCGGCGGCTGAGGTTGCTGCCACCCCGCTCGCTCAATCTTTGCCCCAGGCGGCCGCTATCCTTGAGATGTACCTTTCAAGGAGTCCGCGATGTCCAGCACGCTGTCGGTGAATGGCATTGGCCACGGCATCTCGCGCGCGCCCACGCTCAGGCTGGGTGGCGCGACTGCCAAGCCCACCGCCGAGGACGAGGCGGCCAAGGTGGAGCAAGCCAAGAAATCCAAGGGCATCGGCAAGCCCAATCCGCTGAACCAGATCAAGGATCAGGCCGAAGCCGACGCCACCCCTGCCAGCGAGAAGGGCAGCACCGGCAACAAGACCCTGGATACCCTCCAGAAGGCCATCGACATGGCCAAGCGGCAACTGGAGCTGGCGCAGAAGCAGTTGCGCGCGGTGGAGGCCCGGAGCAAGGGCGAAGGCAAGGCTGACGAAGCCAGCCAGGCCGCGCGCGAGGCCGCCCAGGCCAATGTCGCTGCCGCCAGCGAAGCCCTGACGACTGCCTACGCCGCCTACACCGAAGCCCTGAAGAAGGCCGGCGAGACCACCAGCGGGGTCAGCGCCCGGGCGTGATGCTGGCCCCCTCACCGAACCGCCTGGGCTACCCTCGGAGGCTAGTCACGATCTGGAGGGCGTACTCGCATGGCAGCCAAACTCAAGGACAAGACCGCGCTGGTCACTGGCGCGGCCCAGGGCATCGGCGCCGCCATCGCCCGGGCCTTCGTGGCGGAAGGCGCCTTCGTCTATATCACCGACCTCAACGCTGACCTTGGCCGCGCCGTCGCCGCCGAGCTGGGGGACGGTGCCCGCTACCTGCCCCTGGACGTGCGCCTGGAAGCCGACTGGCAGCAGGTGACGCGGCAGATCCTCGATGAGCGCGGTCGGCTCGACGTGCTGGTGAACAACGCGGGGATCACCGGCTTCGAGCAAGGCGTGGTGGCCCACGATCCTGAACACGCCAGGCTCGAAGACTGGCACGCGGTGCATCGCACCAATCTCGATGGCGTCTTTCTCGGCTGCAAGCATGGCATCCGCGCCATGCGCCGGGCGGGAGCAGGTTCCATCATCAATATTTCGTCGCGTTCAGGACTGGTGGGTATTCCCGGCGCGGCGGCCTATGCCTCGTCCAAGGCGGCCGTGCGCAATCACAGCAAGACGGTGGCGCTCTATTGCGCGGAGCAGGGCCTGGCTATCCGCTGCAATTCCATCCACCCCGCCGCCATCCTCACGCCCCTGTGGGAGCCCATGCTGGGCGATGGCCCGGACCGCGCGGCGCGCATGGCGGCGCTGGTGCAAGACACGCCGCTGCGGCGCTTTGGCCGCCCCGAGGAGGTGGCGGCCGTGGCGCTGCTGCTGGCGTCGGACGAAGCCGCCTACATGACCGGCAGCGAGCTGAACCTGGACGGCGGCCTGCTGGCCGGTTCGGCGGTGACGCCCGCGACGGCGGAAGCGCCCTCGCCCACTCCGCCCTGACCTTGACGCTCAGCCGCCACTGGGCGACGAGCTGGCCGGCCAGGACTTCGGTCGGCGTGATGCCGGCGGCGGCCAGAGGTCCGTACTGGCGATGTTGATATCCATCGCCAGCAGTCCGCCGTGGCCATCCGTGAGCAGCCACCTGCGGCAGCCCCTAAGTCGGCCGCCAGGTAGGAGGATCGCGCAGGTCGCTAGCTATCCGGATAGATGTCTGCCGCGGTGATGTCCGGAAGGCTGCCGCCGGCGCGCAATTCGTTGATGGCGTCGCGGATCACCTCGTAGAGCAGCGCGGTGTTGCGCACCAGGGTCTGGTTGAGGGTACGCGACACCCGCGCTGGCCGGGCGGGGTCGATGAGGGTGATCAGCAGGTTGTCACCCTGGGATTGGATTTCGTGCTTGATGGGAGGGTCCAGCGCCGCCAGTTGACTACGAAGAGCTTGCATAGAGCCAAGGGTTCTCCAGGTGGTATTGCTCTTTACGACTCGACCGCTGGCGCCCGTGTTCCAGCGCTTCGCTCGCCAACGTCGGTCAGGGCTGACGGGAGCCCTTACCCGCCCCGCCCTGCACAGCGCCGTTTCACAACGGGCGCGCACCTGACCCTCAGCGCACCGACTCAGCGGCGAAGACGAGAGAGTGCCTGGCTGCGGCTGGACGACTGCCGCGGTGGCCAGGCGCCTGAGTTGTCAGCGGCGCGGTTAGGACTTATACCTTTCGATTCATCATTATTTTAATAAGAAACGGAAAGGCCTCAATGAACAGCATTCTCACCGTGCGACGCGCCACGGCCACCCTGTACTCGGTCATGACCTTCCTGTTGCTGCTGACTACCCTGGGCGTCAAGGCGGACGAGCCACCCAAGCCGGTCGAAGGCGACTTCGTGGTGCCGCGCTTCACCTTCCATACCGGTCAAACCCTCGACGACTTCCGCCTGCACTACCTGACGCTGGGCAAGCGCGGCAATCCCGTGGTCCTGGTGCTGCACGGCACCGGCCAGCAGGCGGCGGCGATGCTGAGCAAGGATGTCGGCGGCCAGTTGTTCGGTCCGGGCCAGCCGCTGGATGCGAGCAAGTTCTTTATCGTGATTCCGGATGCGATCGGCACCGGTAGCTCGACCAAGCCGTCGGATGGCCTGCGCGCCGCCTTTCCCCATTACAACTATGCCGACATGGTGCAGGCGCACTACCTGCTGCTGACCCAGGGGCTGGGGATAGAGCACCTGCGGCTGATCATCGGCAATTCGATGGGGGGCATGCAGACCTGGCTGTGGGGCGGCCTGCACCCCGGCTTCGCCGATGGCCTGGTGCCCATGGCGGCGCAGCCGACGGAGATGGCCGGCCGCAACTGGATCATGAGGCGCATGCTGGTGGAATCCATCAGGCAGGACCCGGCCTGGAACCAGGGCAACTACCAGTCCCAGCCGCCGTCCCTGCGCCTGGCCAAGACGATGTTCGAATTCGCCACCAGTGGCGGCACCCTGAACTACCAGGAGATCGCCGGCACCCATGCCCAGGCGGATGCGCTGGTCGACAAGCGCCTGGCGGCCTCGGTGGCCGTCGACGCCAATGACTTCATCTACCAGTGGGACTCCTCGGCCGACTACAACGCCGAGCCGGGACTGAGCAAGATCAAGGTGCCGGTGCTGGCCATCAACGCCGCGGATGACGAGCGCAACCCACCGGAAACCGGCCTCATGCAGGCAGCGCTCAAGCAGGTGCCGAGTGCCCGCTATCTGCTGATTCCGGGCAGCGCCGACACGCGCGGGCACGGTACCACCGGGTTGGCCAGGCTCTATGCGGCGGAGCTGGCGCAATTCGTCGCTAAGCTGCCCAGCGTCCCTGCCGGGCGCTAGGGCCCTGGCCTAGCGCGGGGTCGTTTCTTCCTGGTAGATCCGCAATCCACGCGCCTGGTAGTTGGCCAGGGCCGCCGGGTGATCCAGGGTGCAGGTGTGTACCCAGACGCGCTCGGTGCCCGCCCAGTCCCAGGCGCAGCGGAGGGCGTGACTCAGCAGCGGACCGCCGAAGCCGAGCCCCATGAAGGCGCCGGCCAGGCCGAAATAGCGGATCTCCACGTTGCGGCCATCCGGGCGGTACAGCTCGTAGTAACCGGCGATGGCGCCGCGGTGATAGGCGACCCAGGTGCGATGCCCCTCCTGCTCCACCAGTTCGCGCCACTGCGCCTCGCTCCAGCTGTCGAGATCGCTCCAGTCCCAGGCCTGGCCGACCAGGGCATAGAGAAAGCGGTTGAGTTCGGGTTGCGGCACCTCGCACTCGACGATCTGCAGGTCAGGCCGTGGCGGCTTCTCGCGCAACTCGGCCGAAGACGTCATTTCAAGGTAGAAGGTGGTGCAGGTCCGGTCCATCGCCAAGACTCCCTGGAAAAGGTCAGCGCCGATTGTGACCAGACCCGGGGGTAGGCTGCCAGTCTGATTGCGACCCTTGGCAAGGCTGTTCGAGCGCGGCAGCGCGACCTTGCCCTGGGGGCCCGAGGTGGTATTGGATGAGCCAACCGAGCTATCCGCTCCCTTTCGAGGATCACTGCCATGCCCATTTCGTCGCGCCTGACGCCCCTGTCCGACCAGAACACCACGCCAGAACAGCAGCGGGTGCTGGACGACATCCAGAGCGGCCCGCGGGGCAATCTCGATGGTCCTTTCCTGGCCTGGGTACACAGCCCGGCGCTGGCCGATCATGCCCAGCGGCTGGGCGCCTTCTGCCGCTATGGCACCCGGCTGGACCTGCGTCTCACGGAGCTGGCGATCCTCACCACCGCGGCCTGGTGGCGCTCCCAGGCGGAATGGCAGATCCATGAACCCATCGCCCGGCAGGCGGGCCTGACGGAGGCCGTGATCGAGGCGCTCAGGCTAGGCAGCGTGCCGACCTTCGAAACGCCCGCGGAGACCTGTGTCCATGCCATCGGCGTCGCGCTCTACGATACTCGGCGGATTCCCGAGGATCTCTATCAGCAGGGGGTCGCGCTGTTCGGTGAAGCGGGAATGGTCGAACTGGTGGGCGTCTATGGCTACTACAGCCTGGTGGCCATGACCCTCAATGCCTTCGCGGTGGATCGGGGCGGCGATACGCCCCGCCCCTTCGCCGAGTGACGCCGACGCGGCCCTAGGCGGCCACCGCCGCAGCGCTGGCCCGACCGCGCCAGGCCAGGACCAGGGCCATCGCCAGGCCCAGGGCGGCCATGCCGGCGCCGGCCAGGGAGATCGCCGGATAGCCGAGACCGGCGTCGATCACCGCGCCGCCCAGGGCCGCGCCAAGAGCATTGCCCAGGTTGAAGGCGCCGATATTGACCGCCGAGGCCAGGTTGGGGGCGTCCTTGGCGGCTTCCATCACGCGCATCTGCAGCGGCGGCACCAGGGCGAAGCTGGCGATGCCCCAGACGAGGATGGCCACCGCGGCCGCCAGCGGCCAGCGCATCAGCACGCTGAAGGCCAGCAGCACCACGATGAGCACGCCCAGGGAGGCGATCAGGGTGCGGTCGATGGATTTGTCCGCCGCCTTGCCACCCCAGAGATTGCCCAGGGTCAGGCCGACGCCGAACAGCACCAGCATGGCGGTGATGAAGGCGGTGGAGCCATGGGTCTCGCGGGCGAGGATGGGCGCGATATAGGTGAAGACGGTGAACATGGCGCCCGAGCCGACCACGGTCAGCCCCAGGGCGGCCAGCACCGGCGGGCGACCCAGCACGCGGATCTCGGCCAGCACCCCGTCGCTCGGTGGCAGGGCCACGTTGGGCAGGGCGAACCAGAGCGCGGCCATGGTCAGCAGGCCGAGACCGGCGATGCCCCAGAAGGCCTGGCGCCAACCGAGCAGTTCGCCGAACCAGGTGGCCAGGGGCACGCCGCCGATGGTGGCGAGGGTCAGGCCCAGGAACATGGCGGCGACCGCCCCGGCGCGCTTGTCCGGGGCGACCACGCTGGCCGCCACCAGGGCGCCGACGCCAAAGAAGGCGCCATGGTTGAGCGAGGTCACCACCCGGGCGATCAGCAGGCTGGTGTAGTCGGTGGCCAGCGCCGACATCAGGTTGCCCAGGGTGAAGATGGCCATCAGGCCGATCAGCAGATGACGGCGCGGAATGCGGCCGGTGGTCAGGGTCATCAGCGGCGCGCCGATCAGCACGCCCAGGGCATAGGCGCTGATCAGGAGGCCCGCGGCCGGGATGGAGACGCCAAGATCGGCGGCGATGCCGGGCAGCATGCCCATGGGCGCGAATTCGGTGACGCCGATGCCGAAGGCACCGGTGGCCAGGGCCAGCAGGGGTGGATTGATACGCATGGGAAGGACTCCTTATCTATGCGGTGAATGCTAAGCTCATCATTCGAGCGCCGGTAGACGGCGGTTTTGGCATGCACCTTTGCCCTGGAGTCACAAGTGGATCTCAATGGTCGCTCGGGAGAGATGGCGGTGTTCGCCCAGGTGGTGGCGGCCGGCAGCCTGTCCGCCGCCGCCAGGGCCCTGCACCTGACGCCTTCGGCGGTGAGTCGCTCCATCGCCCGCACCGAGCAGCGCCTCGGCACGCGGCTGCTGTTGCGCACCACCCGGGCCATCACCCTCACGGCCGAGGGCGCGGCCTATCTGCGCGCGGCGCGGCGCATCCTGGCGGACCTGGCCGAGGTGGAAGACGCCATCGCCGACCAGGGCGTGCCCAGAGGACGACTGAGGGTCAGCGCCGCCCTCGGTCATGGCCGCATGACCCTGGTGCCGCTGGTGGCGGCCTTCAGCACGCGCTATCCGGATATCGTCGTGGACCTGGCGCTGGGCGACGAGGTGGTGGACATCCTCGCCGGCCAGGCCGACGTGGCGATCCGCTTCGGCCAGTTGGCCGACAGCCCCCTCAGCGCCCGCCCCATCGGCGTCACCGGGCAGGTGGTGGTGGCCTCGCCCGCCTATCTCGCCCGCCACGGCACGCCCCAGGTGCCGGAAGACCTGCTCGACCACAACTGCCTGAGATTCAACTTCCGCCGCGCCCTGCCCGACTGGCCCTTCGTCCGTGACGGCCAGGCCTTCGCCCTGAAGATCAGCGGCAACATCGAATGCAACAGCGGCGAGGCCCTGGCCCTGCTCGCCCGCGAAGGCGCCGGCATCGCCCGCATCGGCGAATTCAGCGTGGCCGAGGACCTGCGCAGCGGCGCCCTGGTGCCGCTGCTGGAAGCCTGGAATCCGGGCGATCTGGAGCCCATCCACGCGGTCTTCGTCGGCGGCTCGACCATGCCGGCGCGGGTCCGGGTGTTCGTGGATTTCCTGGTGGAGCGGCTGGGCAGCTGAAGGTGCGCGGCGCGCCCGGCCGGCCCACCTCGGGAACTCCAGCCGGCATCCCTGCCCTAACCCCCCACGCCCGCATCCATGGCGCCCCTTCGCTGACTCGCAACGCTCCAATCGTTCGCTTCGCTGGCCTGAGGGCGCCCCGTTCGCCGGTCCCCCTCGTGTCTTGCCAGGATCCCGCTCTGCCATGTCCGCTTCCGCTTCCCCCGCCGTCGACCCCGACCAGAAGGCCTCGGCCCGTCGGCTGATCTTCATTACCGTGCTGGTCGCCACCATGGGCGCCCTGGCCTTCGGCTACGACACCGGCATCATCGCCGGCGCCCTGCCCTTCATGACCCTGCCCCCCGACCAGGGCGGCCTGGGCCTCAACGCCTACACCGAGGGCCTGGTCACCGCCGCCCTGATCGTCGGCGCGGCCTTCGGCTCGCTGGCGGCGGGTTATCTCGCCGATCGCTACGGCCGCCGCACCACCCTGCGCCTGCTGTCGATCCTCTTCGTCGTCGGCGCCCTGGGTACCGCGGTGGCGCCCTCGGTGGAACTGATGGTGGTCGCGCGCTTCGTGCTCGGCCTGGCGGTGGGTGGCGGCTCGGCCACGGTGCCGGTGTTCATCGCCGAGATCGCCGGGCCCAAGCGCCGCGGTCGCCTGGTGAGTCGCAACGAGCTGATGATCGTCAGCGGCCAGCTGCTGGCCTATGTGCTCAGCGCCCTGCTCGCCTGGCTGGTACACGACAACGGCATCTGGCGCTACATGCTGGCCATCGCCATGGTGCCGGGCATCCTGCTGTTCGCCGGTACCTTCCTGCTGCCCACCTCGCCGCGCTGGCTGGCGGCCAAGGGCCGGATCGAAGAAGCCGAAGCCGTGCTGGAACGCCTGCGCGACACCCCCGAGGAGGTCGAGCGCGAGGTCCAGGAGATGCGCGAGAGCGAGGAGCAGGCCAGGCATCGCCCGCCACTGCGCGAACTGCTCGGCCAGGGCTGGGTGGTCAAGTTGCTGTTGCTGGGCATCGGTCTGGGCTTCGTCGCCCAGTTCACCGGGGTCAACGCCTTCATGTACTACACCCCGATCATCCTCAAGAGCACCGGCATGGGCACCAGCGCGGCCCTCACCGCCACCATCGGCAACGGCGTGGTCTCGGTGATCGCCACCCTGCTCGGCATCTGGGCCATCGGCCGCGCCGGACGGCGCACCCTGCTGCTGATCGGCCTGGTGATCGTGGTCGTGGCGCAACTGGCGCTGGGCAGCGTGCTGCTGTGGCTGCCGCAGAATCTTACCCAGAGCTACCTGGCGCTGGCCTGCATCCTGGTGTTCCTGCTGTTCATGCAGATGTGCATCGCGCCGGTCTACTGGCTGCTGATGTCCGAACTGTTTCCCAACCAGGTCCGTGGCCTGCTGACCGGGGTGGCGGTGGCCGTGCAATGGCTGTGCAACGCCACCGTGGCCTTCAGCTTTCCGGTGGCTCTGGAAGCCATCGGCAACTACACCTTCTATGTATTCGCCGCCATCAACCTGGGCTCGCTATTGTTCGTCTATTTCTGCCTGCCGGAAACGCGCGGCAAGACCTTGGAAGAAATCGAACGCCATCTGAAGAAAGAGCTATAGCGGGTCGTTAGCCGACCGATCGGCGATTTTCCGGCTTGCTGCGGACCAAATGGAATAATTTTTCATTCCGTATCAAGTCGGACTTATCCAAGCCGATGCAGAGTGAAGGCATGTTGCCGTCACTCTTCGCGCAGCGCGCGACCGGGGCTTTCGATGAATATCAAACAAAAACTCACCTCGCTTTTCGCGGTAACCGCCTGCCTCCCGGTGATCCTGGTGGCGGGCGTGGTCATCATGAACGTGCGCAGCCAGGCCACCGGCGACTTCCTCGACGGCAGCGGGCGCGAAATCCGCCAGATCGATCGCAACATCCAGCAGTTCTTTGCCGGCATCCAGCAGAACGTCGACTTCCTCGCCAAGGAGCCGAACATCCTCGCCCTGGAAGGCCTGAAGAACTACAGCGGCGCCGATGCCGCCCAGATCCCGCAACCGGAAGCCGGCCAGCAGGCGCTGAGCTATTTCACCCGCTTCGCCAAGACCCACCCCACCACCGCCTACCTGTCGGTGGGCCTGGCCGATGGCGGCTACATCAGCTGGCCGGACGACGCCAAGCTGGCCAACTACGATCCGCGCGTGCGCCCCTGGTACCAGGCGGCCATGAACAATCCGGGCAAGGTGGTGCGTACCCCGGCCTACTACTGGGCGACCGATGACGTCTCCCTGATGGGCGTGGTGCGGACCATGGAAGACGCCAGCGGCAAGGTCCGCGGCGTGGTGGGCCTGGACATCTCGCTCAAGCAGCTCACCGACCTGGTCAAGAGCATCACCCTGGGCCAGAGCGGCTACCTGCTGCTGGTGGAAGACAACGGCAATGTGCTGGTCGACCCCCGCGATCCCAAGCACAACTTCAAGCAGCTCAAGGAGCTGGGCGACGCCTACCAGACCCTCAGCGGCATCCAGAGCGGGCTGGGTGAGGTCAATCTCAACGGCACCGACTACATGGTCAACGTCTATCAGGCCAAGGATCTCGGCTGGAAATTCATCGGCCTGATCGAGCGCAGCGAAGTCATGGGCAAGGCCACCGCCCTGACCTGGCAGATCGCTGGCATCACTGCGGTACTGGCATTGCTGTTCGCCGTGCTCGGCGCGGCCTTTGCCGGCATGATCGTGCGGCCGATCCGCGGCGTCTCCGCCGGCCTGGAATCCATCGCCCAGGGCGAAGGCGACCTGACCAAGAGCCTGAACGTGCAGGGCAAGGACGAAACCGCTGCCCTGGCGGGCTGGTTCAACCAGTTCCTTGCCAGCATCCGCCAGCTGGTGCAACGCATCGGCCAGGCCTCCAACGATCTGCAGCAGGCTTCGCAGACCACCACCCAGGCGGCGGCCAGCATGAACGAGGTGGCCGGTCGCCAGCGCGAAGCCGTGGAGCTGGTCTCCACCGCCTTCAACGAGATGGTCGCCACCTCCAACGAGGTCGCGCGCTCCTGCAGCCAGGCCGCGGCCTCCGCCGACGCCGGTCATCACAAGGTGCAGGAAGGCTACGGCCAGATCGAGAAGGCCACCGGCAACGTCAACCGCCTCAGCGGCAGCCTGGCCCAGTCGGCCCAGGCCATGGCGGTGCTGGAGCAGGACAGCCACAACATCAACACCATCCTCGACACCATCCGCGGCATCGCCGAACAGACCAACCTGCTGGCGCTCAACGCCGCCATCGAAGCGGCGCGGGCCGGCGAGCAGGGGCGCGGCTTCGCCGTGGTGGCCGACGAGGTGCGGGCCCTGGCCAAGCGCACCGCCGACTCCACCGGCGAGATCGACGGCCTGCTAGGCAGTCTGGCGCGGCGCACCCAGGAGGTCACCCGCCAGATCGAGACCAGCCTGGAGCTGTCGCAGACCAGCGTGACCTCCATCAGCGAGGCGCGCGGCAGTTTCGAAGGCATCCGCCAGTCGGTGGACGAGATCCGCGACCAGGCCCTGCAGATCGCCGCGGCGGCCGAGGAACAGCATCAGGTGGCCGAGGACATCAACCGTCACATCGCCCAGATCCACGACGACGCCCAGCAGGTGGAAGGCCTGGCCCAGTCCACCACCCGCGACTCCTCGCGCCTGTCGCAACTGTCGGGCGAACTGGATGGCCTGGTGCGGCGCTTCCGCGCCTGATGGTTGCCTGGAGGTAGCAGAAGCTCCGCGGGTGATTCCGGCGGGGCTTTTTGTTGGGCGGGATTTCGGTGGTGCCTGGATAAGGCTGCGCCGTTATCCACCCTACAGACGTTGAACCTATCCACTGCGCCGAACAGCCCCCTCTCCCCCTGGGAGAGGGCTGGGGTGAGGGTGCCTTGAGCAAGCTCGTAGCGTGAAAAACGGCGCAGCCTTTTCCACTGCCAGGATCGGGCACCCCCGTTGGACTTCGCTGCGCTCAACTCAGCCCACGACGCTGGTGATAACAGAAACCCCGCGGGTGATCTTGGCGGTTTTTTTTGTTGGGCGGGATTTCGGTGGCGCGTGGATAAGGCTGCGCCGTTATCCACCCTACGGACGTTGAACCTACCCACTGCGCCGAACAGCCCCCTCTCCCCCTGGGAGAGGGCTGGGGTGAGGGTGCCTTGAGCAAGCTCGTAGCGTGGAAAACGGCGCAGCCTTTTCCACTGCCGGATCGGACACTCCGTTGGGCTTCGCTGCGCTCAACCCAACCTACGGTGCTGGTGGTAGCAGAAGCCCCGCGGGTGATTCCGGCGGGGCTTTTTGTTGGGCGGGATTTGGGTGGCGCCTGGATAAGGCTGCGCCGTTATCCACCCTACGGACGTTGAACCTATCCACTGCGCCGAACAGCCCCCTATCCCCGTGGGAGAGGGCTGGGGCGAGGGTGCCTCTAGCAAAACCGTAGCGTGGAAAACGGCGCAGCCTTTTCCACTGCCGGATCGGACACTCCGTTGGGCTTCGCGGCGCTCAACTCAGCCCACGACGCTGGTGATAACAGAAACCCCGCGGGTGATCTTGGCGGTTTTTTTTGTTGGGCGGGATTTCGGTGGCGCGTGGATAAGGCTGCACCGTTATCCACCCTACGGACGTTGAACCTACCCACTGCGCCGAACAGCCCCCTCTCCCCCTGGGAGAGGGCTGGGGTGAGGGTGCCTCTAGCAAAACCGTAGCGTGGAAAACGGCGCAGCCTTTTCCACTGCCGGATCGGACACTCCGTTGGGCTTCGCTGCGCTCAACCCAACCTACGGTGCTGGTGGTAGCAGAAGCCCCGCGGGTGATTCCGGCGGGGCTTTTTGTTGGGCGGGATTTCGGTGGCGCGTGGATAAGGCTGTACCGCTATCCACCCTACGGACGTTGCACCTACCCACTGCGCCGATCAGCCCCCTCTCCCCCTGGGAGAGGGCTGGGGTGAGGGTACCTCTAGCAAAACCGTAGCGTGGAAAACGGCGCAGCCTTTTCCACTGCCGGATCGGACACTCCGTTGGGCTTCGCTGCGCTCAACCCAGCCTACGGTGCTGCACCTCGTAGGTTGGGCTGAGACGGCCCTATCGTCGAAGCCCAACACCTCCCCTCAAGCCCCGGACGGCAAGCCCTGGTCACGATCGCCACGCAGGTCGCGGTGGGCGGCCTGGCAGATCTCGCGCAGGCCGCTCTTGAGGCCTTCTTCGAGGGTGGGGTGGTAGAAGGGCATGTCGAGCAGCGAGCTGGCGGTTTCGCCATGGATCAGCGCCAGCACCAGCAGGTGGCCGATATGGTCCATGCCCGGCCCGACCATGGCGGCGCCGGTCAACTTGCCGGTGCCCGGCTCGGCATAGAAACGGGCGAGGCCCTGGTTGCGCGCCTCGACCCGGGCACGGCCCTGGTCGTGGTAGGAAGAGGTGCCGATCAGACTGCCTTCGGCGGGCGGACTGCCCAGCACGGCCACCGGCGGATCGGTGAAGATCAGCGAAAACAGCGGCGATCTCGGGGTAGGCCGCACCTCGGGATAGCAGGCGGCATTGTGCCCGGCGATGGCGCCTTCGTCGGAGGCCTCATGGAGGATCGGTCGGTCGTGGTCGGCATCACCGGCGATGAAGATCGACGAAGCGCCGCACTGCAGCGTCTCGGGGTCGTAGACCGGGGTGCCATGGTCGTCCAGCTGGATGCCGGTGGTTTCCAGACCCAGGCCCTTGAGTCGTGGCGGTCGCCCGGCGGCCACCAGCACGTAGTCGAAAACGCCCTCGCCGCTCGCCGCGCCGGACCAGGACAGCCGCACGCCCTCGCCTTCGCGACGGGCATCCACCTCGACGTCCAGCAGCAAGGTCAGGTCCTGTTCCAGGATCTTGCGCAACTCGGCCTTGACCTCCAGGTCCTCGAGCGCGCCCAGGCCATCGTCCTGACCGAACAGGGTGACGGCCACGCCCAGACGAGCCATGGCCTGGGCCAGTTCCAGGCCCACCGGACCGGTGCCGATCACCGCCAGGGAGCGCGGCAGATCGGGCAGCTCGAAGATCGTCTCGTTGGTCAGCGCCCGCTCGCCCAGCGCGGCGAAGGGTTCCGGCACCAGGGGATAGGAGCCGGTGGCGATGACCACGCTGCGGGCGCTTATAGTCTTACCATTGCTAAGCTGCAGGCGATCCGCCGCTACGAAGCGCGCCGTGGCCTGCTGGGCCACGCCCGCAGGCAACGTGGCGAAACCCTTTTTGGTGGCGGCGACGAAATGATCGCGCTCGCGGCGTACCCGGGCCATGACAGCCGCGCCATCGACGCTGACGCTACCTACTTCGATACCGAAGGTAGCGGCGCGCTGGACCGCATGATGGGCTTCGCTGGCAACGATCAGCAGCTTGGAGGGCATGCAGCCCACGGCGGCACAGGTAGTCCCGGCCCAGCGATCGTCGATCAGCAGGGTCCGCGCGCCCTGGCGCCGGGCGGCGCGTTCGGCGGCAAGGCCGGCGGTTCCGGCGCCGATCACGGCGACATCGCAGTCGAGATCGGCAGAGCTGGAAGGGGCTGCGGGATCACTCATCTCATCACCTGACGTTGCGAAGGATTAACCCGACTCGCGCCAGGGCTCCAGCAAGGGACCCCAAGCGCAGCGTTGAGGTTGCATTCCCAAGGCGTGACCCACTTCGACAAAAAACCGACAATTCTTGTCAGGACCGTCAAATTCCATGCCACTCGTCACCTTATACTGGCCAACTGGAACCATTGAGGGTGTCCTATCCTCAATTAGCCAACTTAAATGGACGCAGGCACTCACATGGAACGTGACATCAGCAAGATTCCGCTCATCAACGATTGGTCCTACCTGATCGCCCTGGAAACCGGCCTGTTCACCCGTGGCGAACTCAGCGGCGTGGTACTCAAGGCCCTCAACGACCAGGCCCGTCTGCTCTCCCGTCGCTACCTGGTGCAGAAGTCCAAGCTGGACGTGCGCAAGCTGTCGCCGGCCGAGACCGAGATCCTCGATACCCTCAGCGACACCGCCGCCAGTCTGAGACGCCGCCAGCGGCTGCCGCACAACATCGTCAAGAGCCTCAGAGCCGGCGGCCTGATCGCCGCGGTCGAGCGCAGCGTCTGCGCCTCGGGCATCCTGCAGTGCCACAACGGCTTCTACGAAGACGGCCTGGAGCCGGGCGCCTTCGAACAGATCGTCATGCGCCATCCGCATGAATTCGGCGATCACGCCCGCCAGAGCGCCGCCCTCTATTTCGCCCAGGAACCCTTCGCCTTGGAACAGGCGCAAGACGTGCACGAACAGCCGCTGCAGGCCAGCGCCTGATGAGCGAGGCGTACGCAACGACCGGGGCGGCCGGGAGGCCCCAGACCCCGATCGCCTGCGCGCGCCTCGCCGCCCCCGTTCCTTCTTGCAGTACCGCTTTTCCGGAGTCCTGGCGCATGACGCCCGCTTTCGCGCCGCTCAGCCCCCCATAGCGCCCCTGCCCTCGCCGGCCGACCGATCGCGCTGATCGCGTCGGCGGTCGCCCTTTCGTTGGCGGTCCAGCCGGCAGCGGCCTTTGCCTGCGCGCGTCTCACGACGGGCGTTTCCGCCGATGCCGTCTGCGTCGCTGTCCGCCTGGAGTTCGCTCCCGGGCGGCGGCCGCGGCATGGGCCACGGCTGCGAGGAGCAGACATGACCACCGCTCACGTCCCCCACGGACGCAACAACTTCGATTTCCTGAGATTCGCCGCGGCGTCCACCGTGGTGATCGGCCATGGCTTCTGGCTCTCGGGACACATCGGCGCCGAGCCGATCCTCAATTTCACCGGCTTCACCGACGCGGCCAACATCGCCGTCTATGTGTTCTTCGTGATCAGCGGCTTCCTGATCACGGCGTCCTTCCAGCGCAGTCGCAATCCCCTGGACTTCATCCTCAAGCGCGCCTTGCGGATCTTTCCGGCGCTGATCGTCTCGGTGCTGTTCTCGGTGCTGGTGGTGGGCTGGCTCGCCACCAGTCGCGAGACGAGCGCCTACTTCAGCGATCGCCAGACCCTGGGCTTCTTCAAGAACATCCTGCTGATGACCCGCTTCGAGCTGCCCGGCGTCTTCACCGGCAATCCCTTTCCGGACACGGTGAACGGCAGCTACTGGACCCTGCCCTACGAGGTGTTCATGTACCTGTCGCTGCTGATCATCGGGGTACTGGGGCTGCTGACCCGCTCGGTGGTCATGGCCACCCTGGTGGTGCTGGTGCTGGGCAACTTCCTGCTGCTGCCGCAGATGGGCGTCGCCAGTTTCGTGCTGCACAAGGTGTTCAGCCTGGGCATGTTCTTTTTCGCCGGCGCCTTGCTGCAACTCGCGGGACCGCGCATCCCCTGGCGCCTGGATATCGCCCTGGCGCTCTGCCTGCTGTCGCTGGCGGCCATCGTCTGGCACATCCTGCCGGTGATCCACCTGGTGTCGCTGGCCTATGTGATCATCTACCTGGCCCAGGTGCAGGTACCGGTGCTGCACGGCTTCGGCCGCTTCGGCGACTATTCCTACGGCCTCTACCTGTTCAACTTCCCGGTCCAGCAACTGCTCATGCACTGGTTTCCCGACAGCTTCTCGCTGCCCGTCTTCCTGCTGGTGAGCTACGTCCTGACCCTGGGTTTCGCGGTGCTCTCCTGGCACCTGATCGAGGCGCCGGCGCTGAGATTCAAGCCGCGGCGGCAGCCCCCGACCGCGCCCGTGGCACCGGCCTGAGTCCGGGTGGCCGGTCGCTTCAGCCGAGGCGACCGGCCAGGGCGAAACCGGCCAGGGTCAGCAGCAGCGACCCCAGCACATGGACGGTCACGGTGAGCGCCGCCCAGCCCAGGCGGCCGCTCTGCAGCAGCCCCACCACCTCGGCGGAAAAGGTCGAGAAGGTGGTGAAGCCGCCGCAGAAGCCGGTCACCAGCAGCAGCTTCCACTGGGGGTCCACGCCTGGATAGCGGGAGAAGAAGCCCAGGGCGAGGCCGATCACGAAGCCACCGAGCAGATTGACCAGCAGCGTGCCCATGGGCAGCAGCGGAAACAGCGCATTGAGACGCAGGCCAACCCACCAGCGGCAGGCGCTGCCCACGGCCCCGCCAACCATCACCGCGAACAGCGCATAGGGCATCTCAGACTCCTCTCAACGACGGCGGGCGGCCAGGAGCAGGACGGCGATGCCGGCCAGGGCCGACAGCAGCGACCCCAGCAGCACGCCGATCTTGACCTCGTCGACCAGGAAGGGCGCCCCCGGAAAGGCCAGGGCGCCAATGAACAGACTCATGGTAAAGCCAATGCCGCAGAGCAGCGCCACGCCATAGAGCTGCAGCCAGCTGGCGCCTTCCGGCAGCCGCGCCAGACCGCTGCGGATGGCCAGCACCGCCATGAGGGAGATGCCGATCTGCTTGCCGAGAAACAGCCCCAGGGTCACGCCCAGGGGAACCGGATCCAGCAGGTTGGCGGGCGACATCCCGGCCAGGGACACCCCGGCATTGGCGAAGCCGAACAGGGGCACGATCAGGAAGGCCACCCAGGGGTGCAGCGCGGACTCCAGCTTGAGCAGCGGCGAGGCATCGTCGGCCTCGGTATCGCCCAGCGGAATGAACAGCGCCAGGATCACCCCGGCCAGCGTCGCATGGATACCCGAGCGCAGCATGCAGAACCACAGCAGCGCCCCGACCAGCAGATAGGGCAGCAGGGCGGTGACCTTGAAGCGATTGAGCAGGAACAGCACAGCCACCAGACCGGCCGCGGCCAGCAGCATGGTGGTGGAGAGGTCGCTGGTATAGAACAGCGCGATGATCAGCACGGCGCCGAGGTCATCGAGGATCGCCAGCGCCGAGAGAAACACCTTGAGCGATGCCGGCACCCGCGAACCCAGCAGCGACAGCACACCGAGGGCGAAGGCGATGTCGGTGGCGGCCGGAATCGCCCAGCCGGCGAGGGTCTGGGGATCGTGGCGATTGACCAGGGCATAGAGCAGCGCCGGCACCAGCATGCCACCCAGGGCGGCGAGCCCCGGCAGGGCGCGATCGCCCCAGCTGGCGAGTTGACCGACCGCCATCTCGCGCTTGATCTCCAGCCCCACCAGCAGGAAGAAGATGGCCATCAGGCCGTCGTTGATCCAGTGACCGAGCGAAAGGCCACCCACATACCAGTGCAGACTGGCGAAATAGCCGTCGGCCAAGGGCGAGTTGGCGACGATGAGGGCGACGGCCGCGGCGACCATCAACACGACACCACCGGCCGCTTCGGCGGCGCAGAAACGATTGAGATAGGCCAGGGCCTTGGCAGGGGATAGCGGGGATGACATGGGCAGCCGTACTCCGCGCGGCGGCCCGACCTGCGCTCGATTCAACCTGTCCTACCGCGAGGTTGCGGCGACACCCAGCCGATAATCCTACTACGGCAACCCGGGTGGTCGCAGCAGAAAATCGCTCCGGGACCGCGGTCGCCCTGGGTCGCCGCCCGGCCGCTTGCGGTGGTTGCCCGCGGTCCTCGCCCACCTTGTCAGGGCTCCGTACAGAGAGGACCATCGGCGACCTCGTTCGACCCAGCAGCTGCTCGCCCATGTCCCAGCAACCCCCTGCACCCGCCCTCCTCGCCCGTCTGCTCCAGGGCCTGCGCGCCTTCTGGCCAGCGCCCTTGCCCATCGACGGTCGCGAGCGCCTGCGCGCCAGCCTGGGCGCCGGCCTCGGCATCCTGCTCGCCGCACTGCTGGCGGCCTGGTGGCTGGAGGGCCAGCCGGTGCATCAGCACGGCGCCCTGGCGCTGGCCCTGGTGGCACCGCTGGGCGCCAGCGCCGTGCTGGTGTTCGCCCTGCCCTCCAGTCCGCTGGCGCAGCCCTGGTCGGTGGTGGGCGGCAACACCCTGTCGGCGCTGATCGGCATCGCCTGCGCGCTGTGGATTCCCGAAGCCAACCTGGCCGCCGCGCTGGCGGTCGCCCTGGCCATCGCCGCCATGTTCACCCTGCGCTGCCTGCATCCGCCGGGCGGTGCCTCGGCGCTGCTGATGGTGCTCATCGGCGCCCAGGACTTCAGCTATGCCTGGAGTCCGGTGGCGCTGGATTCGCTGCTGCTGGTGAGTGCCGGCCTGCTCTACAACAACCTGACGCGGCGCCCCTGGCCCCATGTGCCACGCCCGGCCGAGCCGAGCGGCGAGACGCGCCTGCAGCGCGCCGACCTGGACGCCGTGCTGGCGCGCTACAACCAGGTGCTGGACATCAGCCGCGACGACCTCGCCGAATTGCTCGAACAGGTGGAGGCACGTGCCTACCAGCGCAAGATGGGCGAATTGCGCTGCGCCGACGTCATGAGCCACGAACCGGTGACAGCCCGCGCCGAGATGCCGCTGCAGGAGGCCTGGGCGCTGATGCGCGCCCGCCGCATCAAGGCGCTGCCGGTGGTGGATCGCCAGGGCCATCTGCTGGGCATCGTCACCGTCGCCGACTTCATGCGGCAGATCGATCTGGACGTCCACGAAGGCCTCGGCTGGCGCCTGCGCTCGCTGGTCCGGCCGAAGGCCCGCCAGGACGAAAACAGCGTCGGCCGCATCATGACCCGCACCGTGCGGGTGGCCAGCGCCGACCGCCTGCTGATCGACCTGGTGCCGGTGTTTTCCGAGAACGGCCACCGCCACATCCCCATCATCGACGGCTCGCGCCGCCTGGTGGGCATCATCACCCAGTCGGATCTGATCCGAGCGCTGTACCGGGCGGTGCGGGCCTAGGGCTCACACCTGGAAGCGATTCACCAGCCCCTGCAGGTCCACCGCCAGCCGCGACAGCTCCTGGCTGGCGGCGTTGGTCTGGCGGGCACCGTCGGCGGACTGGATGGCGAGATCGCGGATGTTGACCAGGTTGCGATCCACTTCCCGGGCTACCTGCGCCTGCTCTTCGGCCGCGCTGGCGATCACCAGGTTGCGCTCGTACATCTCGCCGATGCGGCTGTTGATCTCGTCCAGCGCCACCCCCGCCGTTTCCGCCAGGGCACGCGTGGCCTGGGCCCGCTGACTACTGCTGTGCATGGAGCCCAGGGCCTGACTGGCACCGCTGCGCATGCCGGAGACCATCTGTTCGATTTCCAGGGTGGACTGCTGGGTACGGCTGGCCAGGGCGCGCACCTCGTCGGCGACCACGGCGAAACCGCGACCGGCCTCGCCCGCCCGCGCCGCCTCGATGGCCGCATTGAGCGCCAGCAGGTTGGTCTGTTCGGCGATGGCGCGAATGACGTCAAGCACCTTGCCGATGTCCTGGGACTGCTCGGCGAGCCGCTGGACCAGCGTCCCGGTGGCGGACACCTCGTCGGACAGGGCGGCGATGGCGCCCAGGGTGTCGGCGACCCGGGTCTGACCCTGCTGCGCGGCCTGGCTGGAGGCCCGCGAGGCTTCGGAGGTGGAGACGGCGTTGCGCGCCACCTCGTCCACCGCGGTGCTCATCTCGGTGACGGCCGTGGCCGCCTGTTCAATCTCGTCGTTCTGTCGCTGCAGGCCCTGGCCAGCGGCCTCGGTGACCGCGTTGAGCTCTTCGGCAGCGGTCGCCAGCTGGGTGGAGGAGCCGGCGATACGCGAGAGGGTCTCGCGCAGTTGCGCCTGCATCTGCTGCAGGGCGCGCTGCAATTCGCTCACCTCGTCGCGGCCTTGCACGGCCAGGGTCTGGGTCAGGTCGCCCTGGGCGACACGGCGGGCGGCCAGCAGCGCCTCGCGCAGCGGTCCGACGATGCTGCGGGTCAGCAGCCAGGCCATCAGCACCGTGGCCAGGGCGGCCAGGGCGATCACCGCGATGACGATCAGCCGTGAGGCGGCGTAACGATCCGCCGAGAGCTTGCCGTCGCGTTCGATGCCCTCGGCATAGAAGTCGCCCAACTCGCCCAGCTGCTTGCCGGTGCCGTCCACCACCGGCTTCATGTCCACCAGCGTCAGCTTGTTGAGCGCGGCGGTATCGCCACGGCGGGCCAGGGCGAAAGCTGCTGTCATGCCCTGCTGATAGGTGGCGAAGTCACGCTTGAAGAGGTCCCAGCGCTGGTGTTCCTCGGGGGTATCGACAAGCACCTCATAGGCCTTGATGCCGTCCATGAGTACCTTGTTGCGTGCCTCGTACTGACCGACGTAGGTATCGATGTTGCGCGGGTCCGAATCCAGCGCCAGGCGCAGGGAAATGGTCCGGATGCGCAGCATGTTTTCGCGAATGGCGTCTACCGCGCGGATGCTAGGCACCCAGTCGCGCTCCGTCACCACCTGGCGCTCGCGGATACCCGCCATCTGCGCCAGGGAAAACAGCCCGAGAAACGCCACCATCAGGGCAATCAGGCCGAAGCCCAGGGCGGCTCGGGGCGCGATGTTGCAGTTGCGTAACAGCATGAAAGTCTCCGTGGCCTCTGGCCCTGTTGTTATCAGACAACAGATATCGGCCGCCACCCCCGGGCCTTGAGCACAGCGGTCGCAGCGAACCTCGCCGCATTTTCGCCGTCTCAAAGGCACTGTCGCCCATTCCGGGCGACCTGCCAGGAATGTTCGGATGAAAACCGGTCCCTCTCGCGCCTCCCCGTTCTCCGCGCCTCGTGCGCTGCTCGCCAGCCTGGTCCTGGGCGGCGGTCTGCTGCTCGCGGGCTGCGCCGGCAACCCGCCGACTGCGCAGATGGCCGTGACCCAGTCGGCCGTCAACGAAGCCGTGAGCGGCGGCGGCAACCAGTTCGCCCCGATCGAGACCAAGTCGGCCCAGGACAAGTGGACCCAGGCCCAGACCGCCCTCTCCAACGAGAAGTACGACGAAGCCAAGCAACTGGCCGAGCAGGCCGAGTGGGATGCCCGTCTGGCGACCCGCAAGACCCAGGCCGCCAAGGCCCAGGCAGCGCTGCAGGATGCCCAGAACAGCATCCAGCAGATCCGTGAGGAAGGTCAGATCAACCTCCAGCTGCAACAGAATCTACAGAAAAAGGTGCAGCAGTAAGGCTGCCCGCTCTCTTGAAGGACGAAACCATGCGTAAACGTTTTCTGCTCCCGCTGATGTCGGCGCTGACCCTGACCCTGGCCGCCTGCGCCACCCCGCCCAACCCCAATCTGGAAAAGGCGCGCAACGACTACGCCGCCCTTGAATCCCAGCCCCAGGCCACCCAGCTGGCGGCCCTGGAAACCAAGGATGCCGGTACCTGGCTGGCCAAGACCGACAAGGCCTACAAGGACGGTGAGAACGAGCGCACCGTCGACCAGCTGGCCTACCTGACCCAGCAACGCATCCAGACCGCCATGCAGACCATCAAGCTGCGCATGGCCGAGGCCGAGCTGAAGAAGGTCGACGCCCAGCGCGGCGAAACCCGCCTGAACACCCGCACCCAGCAGCTGCAGCAACTGCAGAAGGCGATCAAGTAAGGTCTAGGGCGCAGGATCCTTTCGGGAATCCTGCGCCCCCTGCCGTGGTCCTCTACTGACCCGCGAGCGTCCTGCTCGCCACAGTCCGGAGGATCTCTCATGCACGCCATACGCCTACGCAAACCCGGTGGTCTGGACCAGCTGGAAGCCTGCGAACTGCCCGATCCCGGGCAACCGGGAGCTGGCGAGATCCGGGTGCGGATCAAGGCCAGCTCGCTGAATTTCCACGACCTGGGCGTGGTGCTGGGCAAGATGCCGACGGCCGATGGGCGCATTCCGATGTCCGACGGTGCCGGCGTGGTCGAGGCCGTGGGCGCGGAGGTCAGCGAGTTCGCCGTGGGCGATCATGTGGTCTCGACCTTCTTTCCCCACTGGCTGGATGGCGAGCCGCCCATCGATGACTTTTCCACGACCCCTGGCGATGGTGTCGACGGCTTCGCCTGCGAGGTGGTAGTACGCCCGGCCACGGCCTTCACCCGGGCGCCCAAGGGCTACAGCCATGCCGAGGCGGCGACCCTGACCACCGCCGGACTCACCGCCTGGCGCGCCCTGGTGGTGGACGGCGGCCTCAAGGCCGGCGACAGCGTGCTGGTCATGGGGACCGGCGGGGTGTCGATCTTCGCCCTGCAGATGGCCAAGGCCATGGGCGCCACGGTGATCGCCACCTCCTCCTCGGACGAGAAGCTGCAGCGCGCCTATGCCCTGGGCGCCGATCACCTGATCAATTACCGCGACGAACCGGAATGGGGTGCCAAGGTACAGGCCATCACCGGCGGCCGTGGCGTCGACATCGTGGTGGAGGTGGGCGGTCCGGCGACCCTGGCGCAGTCGATCCAGGCCGCGCGTATCCACGGTCACCTGGCGCTGATCGGCGTGCTCACCGGCGTCGAGGGGCAGGTCCCCACGGCCAATCTGATGCGCCGCCACCAGCGCCTGCAAGGGCTGATCGTCGGCAGCCGCCGCCAGCAGCAGGAGATGATCCAGGCGCTGGAAGGCAACGGCATTAAGCCGGTCATCGATCGCAGTTATCCGCTAGACGAGATCGCCGCGGCCTTCGCCTTCCAGAAGGACGGCAGCCACTTCGGCAAGATCGTCCTGGAGTTCTGACAATGGTCAGACGAAAGCCGGACTAACGTCGGCAGGGCTCTGCTAGACTTCCGAGATCGTCTCAGTGCGTTCCGGAAGTCTCGATGACCTCGCCTGATCCCCGCCCCTATCTCGTCGTCATCGAAGACAACAGCCTGCTCGCCGAGCTGCTGAGCACCCATCTCGAAGACCGTCTGAGCTGGACCTGCCTGCAGTTCGAAACTGCCGACGATGCCCTGGTGCACCTGCTCCAGCAGCAGGAGGCCCCCGGGCTGGTGATCACCGATCACCTGATGCCCGGCCAGCTGCGCGGCGGCGAACTGGCGGAAATGCTCCTCCAGCGCTGGCCCGCGTTGCCCCTGGTCATCACCTCGGGCTATGGCTACGAGATCACCACGGCATTGCCCGACCAAGTGGTCTTCCTGCAGAAGCCCTGGACGCTCGATGAGGTGGATTCGGCGGTGCGCCTGGCGCAAGTGCGGCAGGCGGGGAATTAGAGACCGAGCTGGCCGCAGGCGCTGAGCAACTGGTCGATGGTCCAGGGCTTGGGCAGAAACAGCGCCCGGTCTTCGCGTTCGGCGTACTGCTGGCCGGTATAGCCGGACGACACCAGGATCGGCAACTGCGGAAAACGTTGGCGGACCTGTTTGGCCAGGGCGAGACCATCCAGCCGACCGGGCATGCGCACGTCGGTGAACAGGAGATCGGGCGGCAGGGGATCGGCTTCAAGCCAGCCCCAGGCGGCGTCGGCGGTGTCGAAGGACTGGACGGCATAGCCCTCCATTTCGAACACCTCGGTTGCCAGCGATCTCAGCACCGGATCGTCTTCGACGACCAGCACGGTGGTAACGGCTGGGGAAACTTCTACATCGGTCATGGCAACGCTACTTCATTAGTACGACTAAATAGACCGAAATTATTCGAATTGGATCACAACCCTCGGATGGACGGCTGGCCGCTTGATACCGGCACTTGTCTGATGCCGTAACGGCTACTTAATTCCCTGCCTGTCGGAAAAAGGTGCTGGCAGATCGCTAGCCGGCGGCCGACTCTCTTACTCTAGGGCTCCCGCTGGACGTCACTGGCGTCCGCCTCCGCTGCCCACGCGCTTGAAAGACCCCATGGCTGAATCCGCTCCCTCCCACGCTGAACTCCAGGCCGAAGTCCGCCGCCTCCGCGCCGCGCTCGATCAATGCACCACGCTGCCACCCCAGGACGCCCAGCGGCGCCTGGCGATCTTCGATGGCGCCATCGATTTCGCCATGGTGGTACTGGATCCGGCCGGGGTGATCACCGACTGGAACACCGGCGCCGAACGCCTGCTGGGCTGGACCGCCGCGGAGATCCGCGGCGCACCAGCGGAGTGCTTCTTCACCCCGGAAGACAACCGGAGCGGCCGGGCCGCGCTGGAAATGCGGCTGGCGCTGCAGGACGGTCGCGCCGAAGACGAACGCTGGCACCTGCGGCGCGACGGCACCCGTTTCTGGGCCAGCGGCGAGATGCATCCGCTGCACGACGACGCCGGCAGCCATACCGGCTTCGTCAAGATCCTGCGCGACCGCACCCCCCAGCACCTGGCCGGCGAGGCCCTGCGTGACAGCCAGCGCCACGTGGGCGAGGTGCAGCAGCAACTGGCGGAGAGCGAGCGCTATTGGCGCGGCCTGTTCGAGCAACTGGACGAGGGCTTCATCCTTGGCACCATCCTGCGCGATGACCAGGGCCATGGCCGGGACTGGCGCTACGATCAGGTCAATCGCGCCTGGTGCAAGCACTTCGGCCTGAGCGCGGAGCAGACGATCGGCCAGACCGCCCGCACCCTGTTTCCCGAACTCGAAGCACTCTGGGTGGAGGATTTCACCCGGGTGGTGGATACCGGGCAGTCGTTCAGTTACGTGCGGCAATTCCAGTTCAACGGCCGCTGGTACGAAGGCCATGCGCACAAGGCCGGCCCGGACAGCTTTCTGGTGCTGTTCCTGGATGTCACCGAGCGCGAGCAGGCCGCCCAGGCCACGCGTGACGAAGAGCGCTATCGCCGCGCCCTGGCCGAATTGGGCGAAGGCTTCAGCCAGCTGAACGACATCGAGGCGGTCACCGAACTCGCCTGCAGGGTCCTGGGCACCAGCCTGGATGCCCATCTGGTGGGCTATGGACTGGTGGACGCCGAGACCGAGACCATCACCGTGGAGCGCGACTGGACGATCCCGGGCGCGCGCAGCCTGATGGGCACGCTGAATTTTCGCGACTACGGCAGCTACAGCGAGGCCTTCAAGCGCGGCGAAACCGTGGTGATCGAGGACGTGCAGCAAGACCCTCGTACCCGTGACAACCTCGCGGCGCTGCACCGGCTGGAGACTCGCGCCCTCGTCAACCTGCCGCTGTTCGAGCAGGGCAACCTGGTGGCCCTGCTCTATGTCGGTTCCAGTCAGCCGCGGCGCTGGGCGCCGGCCGAGCTGCAGTTCATCCGCGAGGTCGCCAATCGCACCCGCTCGGCCACGGCGCGACTGACCGCGGAACGCGCCCTGCGCGACAGCGAACTCAATCTGCGCCTGGTGGCCGACACCCTGCCCTGCCTGATTGCCTTCGTCGATCGCGACCTGATCTATCGCTTCGCCAATATCGAGGCGCCCAAGTGGTTCAAGGACGCGCCGCAGAGCATCCTGGGCCGCAGCATGGCCCAGGTCTTCGCGCCGGAGCTGTTCGCCGCCCGGCGTCCGGCCATCCAGGCCGCCCTGGACGGTACCCCGGCGCGACTGGACCTGCCGTGGGCCTGGCCGGATGGCCGCCGGCGCATCGCCGACATCCACTATCGTCCACGGCGCGATGCGCGCGGTGCGGTGGACGGCTTCTATGTCTTCGCCCAGGACGTCACCATCCAGCGCGACGCCCAGGCGCTGATCCAGGCGCAGAATCTCAGCCTCAGCCAGGAGGTCCAGGCGCGTACCGCCGAGCGCGATCGGCTCTGGGCGCTCAGCGAGGACCTGCTGCTCACCGCCGACTTCACCGGGCAGCTCCTGCGGGTGAGTCCGTCCTGGTCGCGCGGCCTGGGCTATTCCGAGGCCGAGTTGCTCAGTCGCCCCTACACCGAACTCATCCATCCCGATGATCTGCCCGGCGTGCTGATGGCGCTGGACGAACTGCGCCGCAGCGGCCTGCCGGCGCGGGTGGAGAATCGCGTCCAGGCGGCGGACGGCAGCTGGCGCTGGCTGTCCTGGACGCTGTCGCTGGACACCGACCAGGATCGCCTCACCGGCGCCGGGCGCGACATCACCCGGGAAAAGGACGCCGCGGAGACCAAGGCGCTGCTGGAAGAGCAGTTGCGCCAGTCGCAGAAGATGGAAGCGGTCGGCCAACTCACCGGCGGCCTGGCCCACGACTTCAACAACCTGCTCGCCGGCATCGTCGGCAGTCTGGACCTGCTCACGGTGCGCATCGGCCAGGGCCGGCTGAACAATCTCGAGCGCTACACCACCGCCGCCCAGGGCGCCGCCATTCGCGCCGCCGCCCTGACCCACCGGCTGCTGGCCTTTTCCCGCCGGCAGACGCTGGACCCCAAGCCCACCGACGTCAATCGCCTGGTGGCCGGCATGGAAGACCTGATCCGCCGCACGGTGGGTCCGGCGATCCAGATCGAGGTGGTGGCCAGCAGCGAGCTGTGGTCGACCCTGGTCGATCCGCCGCAGCTGGAAAACGCCCTGCTCAACCTCTGCATCAACGCCCGCGACGCCATGCCCGAGGGCGGCCGGATCTTCATCGAGACCGCCAATCGGGCGCTGGATGCGCGCATGGGCCGGGTACGCGACCTGGACCCGGGCGAGTACATCGCCCTCTCGGTGACCGACAATGGCTGCGGCATGCCACCCGAGGTGATCGCCAAGGCCTTCGATCCCTTCTTCACCACCAAGCCGATCGGGGTCGGCACCGGCCTCGGCCTGTCGATGATCTACGGCTTCGTGCGCCAGTCCGGCGGCCAGGCGCGCATCCATTCCCAGGTCGATCAGGGCACCAGCGTCACCCTCTTCCTGCCGCGCCATCGCGAAGTGGCCACTGGGGTTGACCTCGCCGCCAGCCAGCCGACCCTGCCGCGCCAGGGCCACGGCGAGACGGTGCTGGTGGTGGATGACGAACCCACGGTGCGGATGCTGGTGGTGGAGGTGCTGGAAGAACTGGGCTACGCCGCCCTGGAAGCGGCGGATGCCAGCTCCGGGCTGCGCCTGCTGGAATCCGATGTGCGCATCGACCTGCTGATCAGCGATGTCGGCCTGCCCGGCGGCATGAACGGCCGGCAGATGGCCGACGCCGCCCGCCAGCGCCGCCCCGGACTCAAGGTGCTGTTCATCACCGGCTACGCCGAGAACGCGGTGGTCGGCAACGGCCACCTGGAGCCCGGCATGCACGTGATGACCAAGCCCTTCGCCATGGACGCCCTGGCGGTCCGCATCCGCGATCTGATCGTGGGGATCTGAGGGCCGCTTTCGAGTGGGTCCCCCCCTCACCCCAGCCCTCTCCCAGAGGGAGAGGGGGCGGTTTGGGATGCCCTGGGTGGATAAGGGTGCGGCCTTGTCCACGAATGGAGTCAGGCTACTGCGCAGTGGCAAACGCTGCGCGGTTTTCCACGCTACGGTGACTTAATTGCCCCCTCTCCCTCCGGGGGACGGTTGGGGTGAGGGCGCTCCAGCACAGAGGCCTCCCCTCGTTGGGCTTCGCTGCGCTCAACCCAACCTACGCGGCCGATCTCGGCCGTAGGGTGGATAACGGCGCAGCCTTATCCGCGGATGGAGTCAGACTTGCGCCGTGGAAAACGCTGCGCGGTTTTCCACGCTACGGTGACGCGGCCGTGTTGCACGAACCACAACCCCGCACCAGGCTCGACCACCCCCTCTCCCCTTGGGAGAGGGCTGGGGTGAGGGTTGAAGTGCGCCAGGGTTTCCCCGCTGTTGGGCTTCGCTGCGCTCAACCCCACCGACGCAGCCGATCTCGGCCGTAGGGTGGATAACGGCGCAGCCTTATCCGCGAATGGAGTCAGGCTTGCGCAGTGGAAAACGCTGCGCGGTTTTCCACGCTACGGTGACGCGGCCGTGATTCGCGAACCACAACCCCGCAGCTGGCTCGACCGCCCCCTCTCCCCTTGGGAGAGGTTTGGGGTGAGGGCTGAGGTGCGCCAGGGTATCCCCGCTGTTGGGCCTCGCCGCGCTCAACCCAACCTACCGAATCTCCATCGGTACCCGCACCCAGCCTTCCATCAGGCGCCGGGCGCTACGGCTCAGGCTCGCCTTTTCCACCTGCCAGACACCGGCGACCTCGCGGGCCTCGGCGCCGACCGCCACGGTACCGGCGGTATGCCCTATCCGTACCTGGCGGCCACCCAGGTCGCCGGTCAGGGCATGAACCAGGGTCCCGGGCAGCGCCGCGGCCACCGCCACGGCGATCGCGCCGGTGCCCGGGATGGCGTGGTGCAGCTTGCCCATGGAAATCATCCGTGCGATGACGTCGAGTTCCTCGGCCTGGACCTGCTTGCCACCGGCCACCCGGTAGGTCTGGGGTGCGGCGATGAGGCACAGCTTGGGCGTATGCGGGCGCTCCGCCGTCGCCTGGGCAGCCGTGGCGGCCAGGCCCATGGCGACCGCGCCCGCGGCGCGCAGGGCTTCCAGGCGCACCAGCAGCGCCGTATCGCCGTTGACCTGTGCCTGGGTCTCGGTGCCGCTGAGACCCAGCGTCTCGGCCCGCACGAAAAGGGTGGGATTGCCGGCATTGAGCAGGGTCGCCGGCAGCCGGCCCAGGCCTGGGACGTCCAATTCGTCAACGGCCCGTCCGGTGGGCAGCACGCTGCCATCGGTGCCGGTGGGATCGAGGAAATCGAGCACCACCTCGGCCGCCGGAAAGGCCACGCCGTCGAAGCGAAAATCGCCTTCTTCCTGCACCTCGCCATTGGCCATGGGGACGTGGGCGAGGATGCGCTTGCCGAGATTGGCCTGCCAGATGCGTACCCTGGCCAGGCCCTCGGGCGGCGCCTGGACCAGCCCCTCGCTGATGGCGAAGGGCCCGACGGCGGCGCTGAGATTGCCGCAGTTGCCCGACCAGTCGATCACCGGCGCCTCGATGGCCGGGGCGCCGAACAGGTAGTCGACGTCACAGTCCGGGCGGCTGGAGGGCGCGATCACCACCACCTTGCTGGTGCTGGAGGTGGCGCCGCCCAGGCCGTCGATCTGCTTGCCGTAGGGGTCGGGGCTGCCGATCACCCGCAGCAGCAGCGCATCGCGCGCCGGACCGGCCGGTGGCAGGTCGCGGGCATGGAAGAACACGCCCTTGCTGGAACCGCCGCGCATGTAGACGGCGGGAATACGCAGTTGCGGCATCTAAGGTCTCCCTTGGGGTGCCTAGGCGAGATAGCGCCCGAACCAGCCCAGGGTACGGTCCCAGGCCAGGCGCGCGGCGGCTTCGTCGTAGCGCGGGGTGGAATCGTTGTGGAAACCATGGTTGGTGCCGGCATAGCGATGCACCTCATAGGTCTTGCCGGCCGCCTTGAGCGCGTCTTCGTAGGCGGCAGCGCCCTCGTTGATGCGCGGATCGTTCTCGGCGTAATGGATCAGCAGCGGCGCCTTGATCGCGGCCACCTCCTCGGCGCGCGGCTGGCGACCATAGAAGGGCACGGCCGCGGCCAGTTCCGGATAGGCCACGGCGGCCGCGTTGGCCACCCCGCCGCCGTAGCAGAAACCGGTGATGCCGACCTTGCCGGTGCTGAATTCGTGGCCCATCAGGGTTTCCACGGCGGCGAAGAAGTCGTTCATCAGCTTCTCGGGATCGACCTGCTGCTGCAGTTCGCGGCCCTTGTCGTCGTTGCCGGGGTAACCGCCCATGGAGGTGAGGCCGTCCGGCGCCAGGGCCAGATAGCCGGCCTTGGCCAGGCGCCGGGCGACGTCTTCGATATAGGGATTGAGGCCGCGATTCTCGTGGACCACCACCACCGCCGGCAGCTTGCCGCTGGCCTTGGCCGGGCGCACCAGATAACCGCGGACCCGTCCATGCCCCTTGGGCGAGGGGTAGTAGACGTATTCGGCGACGATATCCGGATCGGTGAACTCGACCTGGGTGGCCAGGGCATAGTTGGGCGTCAAAGCCGCCAGCACCCCGGTGGCCGACAGCCCCAGCACCGCGGCGCAGGCGCCGGCACGGTCGAGGAAGTCGCGACGGCTGATGCGACCGTGCACATAGAAGTCGTAGAGTTCGAGCAGTTCGGGCGAGAAATCCTTGGCGGTGAGGCGGGTCATCGCGGCGCTCCTCTGGGGGGAAACGAGGCATCCGGCCCGATTGGCCAGGCGCCCCGGGGGCTCCCGAGTGTGCCGCGAATCATCTGACTATGCCACTGCCCGCCTCAGCGGGAGACCTGCAACTCGTGCCGCCCGGCGAAGCTGACCCACTCCTTCAAATGAGCGGCGCAAATCACCGCCTGCGCCAGCGCTCATGACGCGATTCACGGCCACAGAAGCAAGGGGTCACGCCAACGCGCCCGTGCTTCTGCATCGTCAGCCACCCCCGGGATTACCCCTGCCGAAGCTGGCGTTCGAACCAGAGCAGGATGGCGTCCAGCTGCTGCGCGAACTCGACCGCTGCCGCCTGTGGCTGCCGGGCTTCGGCATAGAAGAAGTCCAGCGCGGCGCGCTGCGCGGGATGCAGTCGCCGGGCTCGGCGGTAATGGTCTTCCAGCGTCCAGGGCCAGCCCGTCTCGTCTGGCCGGCGCAGCACCTGTAGCGCCCGGAGCAGTCGCCGCGCCGCCTCGCGCTGTACGCCCAGGCGCTCGACCGGACTCGCACAGCTGGCGTGGGCCGAGCGGTAGCGCTGCATCACCGACAGCACGTCGCCATTCACCGCCCGGGCGATGCCGACCTCCGGTTTGAAGGGCGCGTAGCGCCGCGCTAGGTCTTCGCCCCACAGCCAGCGGCAGTGATGTCTGAGCCAGAAGCCCCAGCTGAGACGGTTACCGGGGGCCAGGGCCTCGGCCTGGCGCCCGATATCGAAGTCGATCTTGCTGACCTCGCCATGGCCGCGTTCCAGCAGACGGCGACGCTGCTCCAGCTGCACCAGCAGCCCGGCGGGGCAGGCATCGCTCAGGACCAGGGTGAGATCCAGATCTGATTGACCCGGTCGGGCGCGGCCTTCGGCCACGCTGCCATAGACATAGAGGGCTATCAGATGGCGGCCCAGGAGGGCTGGCAACTGGCACCGCACGGCAGCCAGCAGTGCCGAATACTCCACCTGGAATGGCACCCTGGGCACCTGGCGGAGAAAACCGTCCGCATCCACTCCGTCGTTGGCCGCTCGCATCAGAACAATCCCAACTGCTGATCCAGCAAGCGATCGAAGCGGTCGCCAACGAAGGGCAGGATGGCGTCGGCCACCGGGGCCAGTTGGCGCTGCACATAGTGGTCATAGTCCGGCGGCGCATGGGGCAGCTCGACCGGTTCGGCGCCGGCGGTGGTGATCAGGTAGCTGATCCAGCCGCCGCGGCGAAAGCGGCTACGGCGCCCCAGGCGGGCGTTGTCCGCCTCCAGCAGCCGCGCCGCGCGGACCTGCGGCGAGAGGTTGCTCTGGTACTCCTCCAGCGGTCGGCGCAGGCGCTTGCGATAGACCAGCAGGTCGTCGAAGTCGCCGGCGCGGGTCTGGGCGACGAAGTCGCGCACGTAGTCCTGGTGGGGCTCGCCGGTGAAGATGCGCAGATACAGCTCGCGCTGGAAGCGCTGGGCCAGCGGCGACCAGTCGCTGCGCACCGTTTCCAGCCCCTTGAACACCAGTTCCGGCTGGCCATCGGCACCGGATCGCAATCCGGCGTACCTCTTCTTGCTGCCCTCCTCCGCGCCGCGGATGGTGGGCATGAGAAAGCGGCTGAAGTGGGTCTCGTACTGCAGCTCCAGGTGGCTTTCCAGCCCCAGTTCGGTCTGCAGCTGCTCGCGCCAGTGGGCGTTGACCGCCGCCACCAGCTCGCGACCTATGCGCTCCGCCTCCGCTTCGGCATGGGCAGCCCCGAGCCAGACGAAGGTGGAATCGGTGTCGCCATAGATCACCCGATGACCGCGCGCCTCGATCAGCTCGCGGGTCCGGTGCATCACGGCGTGGCCACGCAGGGTGATGGACGAGGCCAGGCGGTGATCGAAGAAGCGGCAGTGCGGGGTGCCCAGCACCCCATAGAAGCTGTTCATGATGATCTTCAGTGCCTGGGCCAGGGGCGCGTTGCCGGCGCGCTTGGCGGCGTCGCGCCCTTCCCAGACCCGCGCCACCATCTCCGGCAGGCAGTGCCGGGTGCGATGGAAGCGCGCGCCGCGAAAGCCCGGCACCGTCTCGGCCTCGGGCAGGGCCAGGCCCTCCACCAGGCCCACCGGATCGATGAGAAAGGTGCGGATCAGCGAGGGATAGAGGCTTTTGTAGTCCAGCACCAGCACCGCGTCGTAGAGCCCGGGCCGCGAATCCATGACGAAGCCGCCGGGGCTGGCCTCGGGCGGCTGGGCGCCGAGGTTGGGCGCGACGAAGCCCTGGCGGTGCATCAGCGGCAGATAGAGGTGGTAGAAGGCGGCGATGGAGGCGCCGTGACGCTCCAGCGGCAGTCCGGTGACGCTGGCGCGCTCCAGCAGGAAGCGCAGCAGCCCGGTCTTGGCGAAGATCCGCGTGACCAGTTCGCAATCCACCAGGTTGTAGCGCGCCAGGGCGCTCTTCTCGCCGGCGAACATGCGGTTGATCGAGGCCATGCGGTCGTGGGGATTGTCGATGGCCTTGCCCTCGCCCAGCAGGCTGCGGCTGACGTTTTCCAGGCTGTAGGAGGGAAACACCCAGGTCGCCGACTTCAGCGCCTCCACCCCATCGATGATCGGCCGTCCGGCCAGCAGCGCCGAGAATTGCCGGCCCTGGCCGCCGGGTTCGTAGCGATCGTCCTCGGCGGCGCCACGGCCCAGGCGCAGCGGCACGCCCAGTTTGCGCGCGTGCTCGTGGAGCACGCGGATGTCGAACTGCAGCACGCTCCAGCCGATGATGACGTCAGGATCATGGCGCGCCATCCAGGCGTTGAGGCGTTCGAGCAGGGTGGCGCGGTCGGCGACGTATTCCAGGTCGAAGTCCACCGCGGCGTCTTCCCCGGTGGGGGGGCCGAGCATGTACACCTGGCGCTGGCCGCAGCCGTGCAGGCCGATGCTGTAGAGCTCGCCGCGCTCGCTGGTCTCGATGTCCAGCGACAGGGTGCGCAGCGTGGGGCGATAGTCGGGATCCGGCCGCAAGGGCGCGCCGTCGGCGGTGGGCAGCGTCACCGGCGCGGTGATGAAGCGCTCCATGAGGAAGCGATCCGCCGGGGCGATGTCCGTCTCGTAGACCTCGATGCCAGCGGCGGGGAGACGCTGCTCCAGTTCGCGCAGGGTGCGATAGCGCGGCGCATAGAGCCCCAGGACGGGGCGCCGCTGGAAGTCCTGCAGCGCCAGCTCGCGGATCTCCACCCCGGCCGGCAGCAGGCGCTCGATGTCCGCCCGTCGCGCGGCCGGGGCGAAGGCCACCGCCTGCTGCCCCGGCACCCGCAGCTGGTGCGGACCATTGTCGGTGGCGAACCAGAACACCAGCTCCATCCCGGTGGAAGTCTCGCGCCAGAGGCGTGTCAGCAAGAAACCCTGGACGGCGGCCAAAGCGGTGGCGCTCCTCGACATGGATGAGGGCCCATTCTCGCAAGGCCAGCCGGTACCGGCGACCTCGACGCGCCAAGTGGTCCGCTCGTCGCCCCCGCCGAATGGCCTGTGTCCTGTGGCGATGATCTTGCATCGAATGCCCACACCCGTCGTAGAGCCGACTTGTCGGCTTCTGGGCGCACCCTTGGTTTCAGCTGTCAGGCCGTGTATGAATCCGTTGTCATCGTCTTTTTCCAGCCCTGTCTCCCCCCGCTACAACGCCCAGCAAGCACGGGTGCGCGAGCAGGCGCGTCGCTGGCTGGAGCAGGACGTCCTGGTGCTGGATACCGAGGCGACCGGGCTGGGCGAGGATGCCCAGCTGATCGAGGTGGCGGTCATGACCCTCAGCGGCCGGGTGCTGCTCGATACCCTGGTCCGCCCGAGCATCGCCGTACCGCGCGAGGCGACCCTGATCCACGGTCTGACCGACGCCCACCTGGCCCAGGCGCCACGCTTTCCCGAGGTGTTCGCCACCCTCTGGCCCCTGCTGCGGGGCCGCACCGTGCTGGCCTATGGCATGGCCTTCGACTATCGCCTGCTGGCCCACAATGCCCGCCGCCACGGTCAGGCCCTGCCGCCGGAACTGGAGCGGGAGACGCCGCCGGTGCAACTGGTGGATGGCACCCGTCTGCACTGCCTGATGCAGCTCTATGCGCACTTCTGGCAGGAGCCGAGCCTGGACAGCCGCAACCAGGACGGCTGGCGCCGCAAGTCCCTGGCCATGGCCGCCCGCCAGCAGGGTGTCGCCGTGCAGGAAACCCATCGCGCCCTGCCCGACTGCCGGCTCAAAGCCGCCCTGGTACAGGCGCTGGGCGAGGACGCGCCGGCTACCTGGAGCGGGCTGCAGGCCCTGGCCGGCTAGCCGGGCGGCAGTCCGCCGGCAACATCGGCAAGCAGAACGGCTAAATTCGCGCGGCTTGCCATACTGGAGGCGTCATCCAGCCCGAGGCCCCGCCATGAAAGCCGTCGTCTATGAAGCCTTTTCCGCGCCACCCCGCCTGACCACGGTCGCGGACCCCACCCCCGAGCCCCACGGCGTCGTGCTCAAGGTCATGGCCACCGGCGTCTGCCGCAGCGACTGGCACGGCTGGGTCGGTCACGACAGCGACATCGAGCTGCCCCATGTGCCAGGCCACGAACTGGCCGGGGTGGTCGAGGCGGTGGGCAGGGACGTGACCCTCTGGCGCATCGGCGACCGGGTGACGGTGCCCTTCGTCGGTGGCTGCGGCGCCTGTCCGCAGTGCCATGCCGGCCACCAGCAGGTCTGCGATCACCAGTTCCAGCCCGGCTTCACTCACTGGGGGTCCTTCGCCCAGTACGTCGGCATCCACCAGGCCGATCTCAATCTGGTCGCCTTGCCCGAGCAGCTCGACTTCGCCACGGCGGCCAGCCTCGGCTGTCGCTTCGTGACGGCCTTTCGCGCGGTGGTCGATCAGGGCCGGGTCAGCGCCGGCCAGTGGGTGGCGGTGCACGGCTGCGGCGGCGTCGGCCTCTCGGCGATCATGATCGCCCGCGCCCAGGGCGCCCAGGTGGTGGCCATCGACATCACCACCGACAAGCTGGCCCTGGCGCGTCGTCTCGGCGCGGTGGCGACGATCGATGCCACCCAGGTGGCCAGCGTGCCCGAGGCGGTGCGGGAACTCACCGGCGGCGGTGCGCACGTCTCCCTCGACGCCCTGGGGCATCCCACCACCTGCTGCAACTCCATCGCCAGCCTGCGCAAGCGCGGCAAGCACATCCAGGTCGGGTTGCTGCTGGGTGACCAGGCGACCCCGGCGCTGCCGATGAATCTGGTGATCGCCCGGGAACTGGAGATCCTTGGCAGCCACGGCATGCAGGCTCATCGCTACGACGTGCTGATGGCCATGCTGCGCCAGGGCACCCTGGCGCCGGAGCAGTTGATCGGCCGCGAGATCAGCCTGGCCGAGTCCAGCGCGGCGCTGATGCACATGGACACCTTCGCAGGCACCGGGGTGACCGTCATCACCCGCTTCGACTAATCCGCCTCCGCCGCCTGCAACACCCAGCGCAGGCCCTGCAGGTCTTCGGCGGTCAGGGTTTCGCGCAGGCGACAGAGGCGATAGTGAACGCGGGTGTTCATGGCCACCCACTCCAGATCCTGGCGGGTGGGTTGGGCGACGAAATATTCACCGTAGCGCTCGTCCAGCCCGGCCATGCGGTACTGGCCCTTGAGCGGCAGGTAGATCTGGCCGTTCATCTCCCAGCGACTGGCGCTGCAGCCATTGAAGCGCACCTTGTCGCCAAAGGTGGAGAGCTGGGTGCGGAAGTCGGTGGTGGCGTTGCCGGCGCTGGTCTTGAACTGACTGGCGATCACGCTGAAGACGATGCCTTCCGGCGAGGGCGCGCCCCGCCATTCGATGACCCGGCGATTGAGCGCCGCGTCGAATCCATCGGTGAAGATACCGGCGGCCTGCGCCGTGAGCGTTGGCAGGGTCAAAGCACCCAGCAACGCCATCATTGTTTTCAAAACGAGCTCCTGGTGATGACCCCCGGCGTCTAGCCTGAGGGAGCAGGCCGAGGCGGCAAAGGGCCAGCTTCAGACTTTGGAGACCCGATTGGCTGAAAGGTGCCCCCGCCGGTCCGGATAAGCGGTATCTTTCACAGTCTAGGCTCTGTACGAAAAGTGCCTGCGCTCGGTGATGCTGCGGTAAAAATCAGCTCGGAATGCTCATTTACCACTCGTAAACTCCGCTTCCTCGCCGATTTTTGCCTTGCCTGACCTTCGCTCGGCCACTTTTCATACAGAACCTAGCGACGAGCCCGCCTCGTCCACCCCCTTGAACCGTCGCCGGCGAGGCGTACGGCCCGACCACGAAACGACCGGCCAAGCCGCCGGAGAGCACTGCGAGGATCTATGAGCGCTGCGGACATCGATTGGAAGACCCTCGGTTTCGACTACATCAAGACCGACTTCCGCTATATCGCCACCTATCGCAACGGCAGCTGGGGACCCGGCGAGCTGACTCGCGACAACCAGCTGCACATCAGCGAAGGCTCCACGGCCATCCACTACGGCCAGCAGTGCTTCGAAGGCCTCAAGGCCTATCGCTGCCAGGACGGCTCCATCAACCTGTTCCGTCCCGATCGCAACGCCGCGCGCATGCACAGGAGCTGCGCCCGCCTGCTGATGCCGCCGGTCCCCACCGAGATGTTCATCGACGCCTGCCAGCAGGTGGTCAAGGCCAACGAGGCCTGGATTCCGCCCCACGGCACCGGCGGCGCCTTCTACCTGCGTCCCTTCGTGATCGGCGTGGGTGACAACATCGGTGTGCGCACCGCCCCCGAGTTCCACTTCGTGGTGTTCGGCATCCCGGTCGGCGCCTACTTCAAGGGCGGCATGACCCCGCACAACTTCGTGATCTCCGGCTACGACCGCGCCGCGCCCCAGGGCACCGGCGCCGCCAAGGTCGGCGGCAACTACGCCGCCAGCCTGATGCCCGGCGCCCAGGCCAAGGCCGAAGGCTTCGCCGACTGCATCTACCTGGACCCCCTGACCCACAGCAAGATCGAGGAAGTCGGTTCGGCCAACTTCTTCGCCATCACCGGCGACGGCAAGTTCGTCACCCCGCGCTCCGAATCGGTGCTGCCGGGCGTGACCCGCATGTCGCTGATGGACCTGGCGCGCGAGCGGCTGAACCTGGAAGTAATCGAGGGCGACGTCCATATCGACCAGCTCGACCAGTTCGTCGAAGCCGGCGCCTGCGGCACCGCGGCGGTCATCACCCCCATCGGCGGCATCCAGTACGGCGAGAAGCTGCACGTCTTCCACAGCCTGACCGACGTCGGCCCGGTGACGCGCAAGCTGTACGAAGAACTGACCGGCATCCAGACCGGCGACAAGCCGGCGCCGGAGGGTTGGATCGTCAAGGTCTGATTCGCAGTCGGTTTGGTTCGAGAAAGGCGCCTCAGGGCGCCTTTTTCGTTGGAGAAGGGGTTGGCGGTAGGTTGGGTTGAGCGGAGCGCAGCCCAACGCTACGGTGCTACAGGCTTCGCTTTGTCGGTGCCTTGGCTGCTTATCGAGTGCTTTGACGGTTTTGATTTCGCCCACCCGGGCGAGTCACCTTTGCCAGCCACGGCTGCGCGCCCCGGACTACGCGTCCCGGACAAAAGTAACCAAAAACGCTTGCCCCGACCATCCGGCCCTCCGCTGCGCTCCGGGTGCGCTCCGGGTGCGCTCACGCCAGCCTGAACGTGTTGGTTGAAGAGCCACGAACAGCTCGTAGCGTGGACAACGGCGAAGCCTTGTCCACTGATGGTGTTGGTGCCCGACAGTGGAAAACGCTGCGCGGTTTTCCACGCTACGCCTTGACTCTACTGGAATCGCGGCCATGGGCCGCTCCTACGGAATATCCGGCTACTGTAGGAGCGGCCCATGGC
>NZ_JASCON010000037.1:0-52058 GCF_029959585.1 Pseudomonas sp. PS02302 | reverse complement strand
GCCCTGGCCAACGCCGGCAGCGGCGCCAGCCTGCAGCACTACAATCCGCTGCCCGATGCCCTGGCCGCCGCCGAATGGAAACTGCCGGAGACCTGGCATCTGCGCGCGCAGATGCCCTTCGGTTCCAACGAAGGCGACTTCCCGGAGAAGGGCTTCATGGACGACGCCGAGCGCTTCCGCGTCTTTGGCTGATGGTCGTCGACTGATACAAGAAAACGCCGGGCTTGCCCGGCGTTTTGCTTAGTAGCGCGACTCGCCATCGAGGCTGGCCAGGATGTGCCGGTAACTGGCCATCCGCTGCGGATGGATGTCACCGCGCTCCAGGGCCGCGAGCAGAGCGCAGCCGGGTTCGCGCTCGTGCTTGCAGTCGCGGAAGCGGCAGTGGCCGAGGTAGTCGCCGAATTCCTTGAAGCCGGCTTCGACGTCGTCACGGCTGACGTGGCTGAGGCCGAATTCGCGGATACCGGGCGAGTCGATCAGATCGCCGCCATCGGGAAAGTGGAAGAGCCGGGCGGTGGTGGTGGTGTGGGTGCCCTTGTTGGTCAGCTCGGACAGCGGTCCGACGCGGGTATCGACGCCCGGCAGCAGGGCGTTCACCAGCGACGACTTGCCCACCCCCGATTGACCGACGAAGACACTGACATGCTCGTCCAGCTCGCTCTTGAGCTGGTCCATGCTCAGGCCGTTGTGGGCCGAGACTTCCAGCAGCGGATAGTCCAGCTCGCGGTAGACGCCCAGCAGTTCGTCCAGCGCCGGGCCGTTGTGCGCGTCGATCAGATCGGCCTTGTTGAGCAGCAGCAGCGGCTGGATGCCGGCATGCTCGGCGGCCACCAGGTAGCGATCGATGAGATTGGCGTGAGGCGTGGGCAGCGGGGCGAAGACGATCACCAGGCGGTCGACGTTGGCCGCCACCGGCTTGAGGAGGCCGCGCATGTCCGGCCGGCAGATCTCCGAACGCCGCGGCAACTGGGCGACGATGACGCCGTTGCCCTGGAGGCTTGGGCGAAACACCACCCGGTCGCCGGTGACCAGGGTCGGCAGGTTGGCGCGCAGGTGACAGCGCTGCAGCTGGCCGTCGTCATCCTCGACCTCCACCTGAACGCCGAAGTGGGCGATCACCAGGCCTTGTTGCTCCGGTCCCAGGTCGCCGCCTTCGAGTTCGTCGATCAGCTTGGATTCGCGCTTTTCCGCGCGGGCGGCGCGTTCGGTCTGGATTTTTTCGATCCGCCAGCTCTGGCGACGGGTCAGGTGGCGTTTGGCCATGGGATATCCGCGGGTTTCAGGACCGCTGAGTCTAGCATTGGCCGCCTCTCGCGGATTACCTAAACTTGGCGTACCTCGTCGCTCCGGAGCCCCCATGCTGGCCCATCTCGCCTCGCGCTATCCGCTGTTGCTGGCCGTGCTGGTGCAACTGGCCGCCCTGGTGGTCGCCGTCGTCGGCATCCGCCTGTGGGCCGGCTTCGCCGGCCAGCGCCCCTCGCTGCTGGCGCTGGTCTGCCTGCAGGCGGTACTGGCGGCTCTGTTGGGCGAGTTGCTGGGACTCGCCCGCTGGTGGGTGTTCATCAATGTGCTGTTCGCCCCGGCGCTCTACCTGGTCAGCGGTCGCGGGCTCTCGGCGGGCATCGCCGCGCTCGGCTTCCTGCTGCTCCTGCTGCTGAACTGGAACAGCCTGCGCGAGCGGGTACCGCTCTATCTCACCGGGCGCCAGACCCGCGAGCGGCTGGCCGAATTGCTCGCCGAGCGCGAGCCGACCTTTCGCTTCGTCGACCTCGGCTGCGGCCTGGGCGATACCCTGGTCGATCTGTCCCGGCGCTTTCCCCAGGCCACCTTCGTCGGGGTGGAGACGGCGCCACTGAGTTTCGCCCTGGCCTGGCTGCGCTGCCTGCCTCGGCGCAATTGCCAGGTGCGCTATCGCGATCTCTGGCGGGTGGAGCTGGGCGAGTTCGACGTCGTCTACTGCTTTCTCTCGCCGGTGCCCATGCCACGCCTGGGCGACAAGGCCCGCACGGAACAGCGGGCCGGCAGCTGGCTGATCAGCAACACCTTCGAGATTCCCGACCAGCCCGCGGATCAGGTGCTGGAGGTAGGCGACCTGCGTGGCAGCCGGCTGCTGCTCTGGCGCCGGTAGGTACGCGGCAGGCGCGCTGCTACACTGGTGCCATCATCAAGGAGTTCACCATGACCGCCCCCAATCCGCAGCACCTGATCTGGATCGACCTGGAAATGACCGGCCTGGATCCGGATCGGGACGTGATCATCGAGATGGCCACCATCGTCACCGACAGCGATCTCAATGTGCTGGCCGAAGGCCCGGTGCTGGCCATCCACCAGTCGGACGAGATCCTGGCCGGCATGGACGAGTGGAACACCCGCCAGCATGGCGGCTCGGGGCTGACTCAGCGGGTGCGCGAGAGCACCGTCGATACCGCCCAGGCCGAGGCCCTGACCCTGGAATTCCTGCAGCAGTGGGTGCCCAAGGGCAAGTCGCCGATCTGCGGCAACAGCATCTGTCAGGATCGCCGCTTCCTCTATCGCCGCATGCCGGAGCTGGAAGCCTACTTCCACTACCGCAACCTGGACGTTTCCACCCTCAAGGAACTGGCCGCGCGCTGGGCGCCCCATGTGCGTGACGGCGTGAAGAAGAGCGGCAGCCACCTGGCGCTGGACGACATCCGCGATTCCATCGCCGAGCTGCGGCACTATCGCGAGCACTTCATCAAGGTCTGACGGCCACCCGTCCGTGTTGCTGTCCATCCTCTATCTGGTCGCGATCACCGCCGAGGCCATGACCGGCGCCCTGTCCGCGGGGCGCCGCGGCATGGACCTGTTCGGCGTGGCGCTGATCGCCAGCGTCACCGCCCTGGGCGGCGGCTCGGTGCGCGACGTCCTGCTGGGGCACTATCCGCTGGGCTGGGTAAAGCACCCGGAGTACCTCGCGCTCACCGTCGGCGCGGGCCTCGCCACCGTGGCCATCGCGCGAGTCATGCGCTATCTGCGCCGGCTGTTCCTGGTGCTCGACGCCCTGGGCCTGGTGGCCTTTACCGTGATCGGCTGCCAGGTGGCCCTGGAGATGGGCCTGAGTCCGGCCATCGTCATCGTCAGCGGCACCCTCACCGGCACCTGCGGCGGCATCCTGCGCGACATCCTCTGCAACGACGTACCCCTGATCCTCAGGCGCGAGCTCTATGCCAGCGTGGCGGTACTCTCCGCCGGCTGCTACCTGCTCTGCCGCCCGTGGCTCGGCGAAGAGCAGGCGCTGCTCATCACCCTGGCCGCGGGGTTGCTGCTGCGCCTGCTGGCGTTGAGATTCAACTGGCAGATGCCGACCTTCACCTATCCGGACGATCCCCACGGTTGAGGCCGTGAGAAATTGCGCGGTATCGCGCTGAAAGGCTTGTCCTAGAGCCTTTTGTGCGGCATTTTTCAGGCCCCAGTTACCGATAGGGAGATCGGTCATGTCTGGAAAGCCTGCTGCTCGCCTGGGCGACGCCGTCGCCTGCCCCAAATGCGGTACCACCGCCCTGGTCCAGGGCTCCACCGATGTCGCTTTCGATGGCCTACCCGCCGCCGCCCTTGGCCATGCCTGCGGCTGTGGCGCCGCCCTGAGCGCCACGGTCATCCCCACCGTCCTGATCAACGGCCGGCCTGCGGCGGTGCTCGGCAGCCTTACCAGCCATGGCGGCGTGGTGATCGGCGGCTCGGGCAGCGTCATCATCGGCCTGGACGCCGGCGGCGCGCCCAAGGGCGCCTGCGCAAGCCGTGCAGGCACTACCGGCCTGGCACCGGGGCAGGGCAAGCCTTCGGCACTGCGCTCCCGGGAGCGACGGGATATCGAGGAGCCTGCCAACCACCCGGAGGGCGCACCTGTTGTCAGGGATGAAGCCGCCGAACAGGCTGAGCGCCCGCTAGAACAGCGCATCACCCTGCGCATCGGCGTCTTCTTCGACGGCACCGGCAACAACCTCTTCAATGCCGCCACCGGTGCGGCTTGTCGGGCGGAAGAGCAGGGCTTTCGTCAGGATCAGGCGCGCAGCATCGCAAGGCATTGCGAGAAGTTCATGCTGAGTGCCGATGGCAGCTATGCGGGGGCGGAGACGAATATTGCGCGGTTGTATCGGCTCTACCGGGACGATACCCAGCGGGCGATTGAGTCGGACGAAAGCTCGGCAGTCATCCCCGTCTATATCGAGGGCATCGGTACGCGGGCCGGTCAGCCGGATAATCTGCTTTCGATGGGGACGGGGCTAGGTAGGAGTGGTGTACTGGCTTGTGTTGAGACATTTCCATCAGCCTTTGCTAAACAGCATGTGTTATTTCAGCGGAGCAACCCTAGCGTCGTTGTCGATACTATTGAATTCGATCTTTTTGGATTCAGCCGTGGTGCGGCAGCGACTCGCCACTTTGCCAACGAAGTGCTTAAGGTTGAAGGGGGTATCGCCGCAGTAGGCCTAGCACCGTGCTTCCTTTGGCAGCGCGCCAAAGTGAAACTCAACTTCATCGGCCTGTTCGATACTGTGGCGGCGATAGCCGATCCCCTGCGGGGCGATTTCAGTCCGGCCAATGCAGTAAATCCTGGACTTAATCTTTATTTACCATCCGGTTGTGCGCTAAAGGTAGTGCAGTTGGCCGCGCAGCATGAGTACCGCCGTAATTTCGCCTTGACCAGCGTGGCACCTGAGCATGAGGAGATATTTCTGCCTGGCGCACATGCCGATGTCGGGGGTGGCTATCCGGATGAGATGCAGGAGCGATTGCTGTTGACCCAGCCGAGAGCTTCCCGTGAGCCCAAGGGCACGGATAGCCACCAGGCCTGGAGCTATCGTCAGGCCGAACTGGAGTTGCGGCGCCTGCAAGGGACGCCTTGGTACGACTCCACCAGCACTCGTCTTGGCATCGATACCTGGCGCCTCGAGTTGCCCCGCGTCCGAGGTGACCTGCCGGAAGTCGAAGTCTTCGCGGCGATACGGTTGGAGCGGCAGGTGCGTGGAGAGCTATCCCTGGTTTATCTGCGGATAATGCACCGTCTGGCCAGCGCCCAGGGTGTGCCCTTCATTGCTCTTGACGAAGAGGATCCGGAGTGGCGCTTGCCTGCCGACCTGGTTCCTATAGCCAGCAAGCTTCAGGCAGGCAGTCCGCATGCGCCTGAGCCACTGAGTCAGGCCGAAAATCGTCTGCTGCTCAGTCGCTATATGCACAGATCGGCTCACTGGAATGCGCGTGTGGGCAGTGGCCTGGGCAATGTGGATGCAATCTTTGTTGATGCACCCACCGCCGATGGTAGGCGCAGCCTCTATCCCAATCGTCCCCAAGCAGGATACCCGCGATGAGGCGCTGGCTGCTGTCTATCGCCCTGTTCATGAGCCTGGCGGGTTGCCAGTCCGGCGCCGCGAACAAGCTGCCCTATGACGCCTGGTACCTGGGCTTTCTGGCGCCCAACTATATGGAAGTCTGGCTGGAGCAAGCCAACATTGGCGACAACAGTGGGCGTATCTTTCCCAATGCCATGGGGGGAGTGGTCGCCATGGGGCAACCGGCTAGCCTATCGGCTACCGCCAAAGGCTGGCCTAGGCGAATCGGCTCAGGCAAAGGTCGTACTCTGACCGGCCTGGATCTGCCCTATGTCGTATCCCTACGCTGGCAATCCATGGTCGAGCCTCAAACCTATCACGCACTGTTTACCATCCCCGATTGGGCCAGGGCAAAGATGGTCGAGCGTATCCCGGACCAGTGTCCGGGCGGCTACCACTTCGACTATCGCGAAGCCCTCACCATCGGCCTGGCCCCCGGCGGGGTGGTCAAGGTCTGGATCATGGGTCCCTGCCTCGATCCCATCGAAGTCATGACCCTCCAGGCCGAAATCGAGCCCAAGGGGCCCTATGGTGGCAAGTCGGGCGGCAAGTACCGGCCGCTGTCGCCGGTGGTCAAGCGCTATGTCGACAAGTACGGCGTGCCCTACGGCAGCTGGTGGGCACCTATCCCCTACACCACGGTAGGGCCCTGAACGTCTTACCTGCCGCTCAGGCCTCGCCGTGCCGCTGCAGCGCCCATTCCACGTGCTCGCGCACCAGGGGCGAAGGATGCTCGCGCTGCAGCTTCAGGGCTTCCACAACCGGGATGCTGGTGGGGGCATTGCCCAGGCCGACGGCCAGATTGCGCAGCCAGCGCTCGTAGCCGGCGCGGCGCAGGGGCGAGCCTTCGGTGCGGCTGAGGAATTCGGCTTCGGTCCAGCGGAACAGTTCGGCCAGGCTGGCGCTGTCCAGGCTGTGACGCGGCTGGAAATCGCCTTCGGCAGTCGGCTTGGCGAAGCGATTCCAGGGGCAGACCAGCTGGCAGTCGTCGCAGCCGAAGACCCGGTTGCCGATTAGTGGCCGCAGCTCCAGCGGGATGGAGCCCTTGAACTCGATGGTCAGATAGGAGATGCAGCGCCGGGCGTCGAGCTGATAGGGGCCGACGAAGGCCTGGGTCGGGCAGATATCCAGGCAGGCGCGGCAGGTGCCGCAGTGATCGCGCGGGGTGGGTTCGTCCACCGGCAGGGGCACATCGACGAAGAGTTCGCCGAGAAAAAACCAGCTGCCGGCCTTGCGATTGAGCACCAGGGTGTTCTTGCCGATCCAGCCCAGGCCGGCCTGTTCGGCGATGGCCTTTTCCAGCACCGGCGCACTGTCGACGAAGGCGCGATAGCCGAAGGGGCCGATCTCGCCCTGGATGCGCTCGGCCAGCTGTTGCAGGCGCTTGCGGATCAGCTTGTGGTAGTCGCGGCCCAGGGCGTAGCGCGAGACGTAGGCGGCCGCACCGTCGGCCAGGCGCTCGCTCATGCGGGTGTCGCCGGGCAGGTAGTCCATGCGCAGGGAAACCACCCTCAACGTCCCCGGGACCAGTTCGGCCGGTCGCGAACGTTTGCTGCCGTGCGCGGCCATATAGTCCATCTCGCCATGGAAACCGGCGGCCAGCCAGCGCTCCAGATGTTCCTCGTGACGTGCCAGATCCAGCCCGGCGATGCCGGTCTGCTGAAAGCCCAATTCCCGACCCCAGGTCTTGATGAGGTCGGCCAGGGCGGCGAGATCGAGAGCGACAGCGGACATCGACGGGAACGCACAGGCAGGAGGGCCGCCTATTTTGCCAGACTCCGGAGGCTTTCCCAGCATGCACGACGAACTGCCGTTCCAGCTCTACAGCGCCCAGCAGGTACGGGATCTCGACGCCCAACTGATCGCCGGCGGTCTGCCCGGTCTCGAGTTGATGAGGCGCGCGGCGGCCGCGGCCTGGCGCTCGTTGCGCCACGGCTGGCCCCATGCCGGCGCCCTCTGCGTGCTGGCCGGCGGTGGCAACAATGCTGGCGACGGCTATCTGGTCGCTGCGCTGGCGCGCAAGGCCGGCTGGCAGGCCCGGGTCTGGTACCTGGCCGATCCCGCCGGACTCCAGGGCGACGCCGCCCTGGCCCAGGCCGAGGCCCTGGCCGCCGGCGTGGACATCCAGCCCTGGCGCGCGGACGCCCCGCTCGAAGGCGTGGTGGTCGACGCCCTGCTGGGCACCGGGCTCAAGGGCCCAGCGCGGGCGCCCTATGCGGCGGCCATCGAGCGGATCAACGCCAGCGAACTGCCGGTGGTGGCCATCGACCTGCCGTCCGGACTGGACGCCGATACCGGCGCCGCTGCAGGTCCGCTGGTACGCGCCGACCTGACCATCTCCTTCATCGGTCTCAAGCTGGGGCTGTTCACCGGCAAGGGGCCGGATCACGTCGGCAGTCTGGTATTCGAGCCGCTGATGGAGGAGCCGCAGAATCCTGCTCATGCCACCGCCCAGCGCCTGGCACCCGGCAACCTGCCACGCCTGGCGGCGCGCCCGCTCAATGCGCACAAGGGGCAGTACGGTCATCTGCTGGTGATCGGCGGCGACGAAGGCACCGGTGGCGCGGCCATCATGACCAGCGAGGCGGCGCTGCGCTGTGGCGTGGGCATGCTCAGCCTGGCGACCCGGCCGGCCAATGTGACCGCGGTGCTGGCGCGGCGGCCGGAGGTCATGGTCGCCGGGGTGCACTCCAGTTTCGCCGTGCTGGAGCTGGCCAAGAAGGCCGATGTGCTCGCGGTCGGACCGGGCCTGGGGCAGGGCGCCTGGGGCAAGGCCCTGGCCAGTGCCGCCGCGACGCTGGACGTCGTCCAGGTCTGGGACGCCGATGCCCTCAATCTGCTGGCCGCCGGGGTGGTCGAGGCGCCACGCGGGCCCTGGGTGATGACGCCCCATCCGGGCGAAGCGGCGCGGCTGCTGGAGGTCTCGATCAAGGACATCGAGGCCGATCGTCCCGGCAGCGCCCGCGAACTGGCGCGGCGCTACGGCGGCGTGGCGCTGCTCAAGGGCTTCGGCACCCTGATCGCCCACCCGGACGGGCGCATGGCGCTGTGCGGAGAGGGGCACCCGGCAATGGCCACGGGTGGCCTGGGAGACATTCTCACCGGTATCATCGCCGCCCTGCTGGGGCAGGGGCTGGCGCCCTTCGAGGCCGCCTGTCTGGGCGCCTGGCTGCATGGCCGTGCCGGTGCCGAGTTGGGTCGCCAGGGCCGCGGTCTCGCCGCCAGCGATCTGCCCCCGGTCGCCCGCCAGTTGCTCGAGGAACTCCAGCCATGCCTGAACTGACCCTGCACGCCGCCGATGAAGACGCCATGTATGCCCTGGGTGCCCGCCTGGCCCAGGCCAGCGGCGGTCGCGGCGTGCTCTATCTGCACGGCGATCTGGGTGCCGGCAAGACCACTCTGTCGCGGGGCATCCTGCGCGGTCTCGGCCATGGCGGGGCGGTGAAGAGTCCGACCTTCACCCTGGTCGAACCCTACGAACTGGCCAGCGGTGCGGTCTATCACTTCGACCTCTACCGCCTGGCCGATCCGGAAGAACTGGAATTCATGGGGATTCGCGACTACTTCACACCCGAGGCCTTGTGCCTGGTGGAATGGCCCGAGCGCGGTCAGGGCTTTTTGCCAAAGCCGGACCTGGACATTACCATTACGCCACGCGCCGACGGCCGTGATCTACGCCTGGTCAGCCAGGGCGCTCACGGCGAGGCCTGGTGCGCCGCCCTCGCGCCCTAGGCGCCGATCCCTCGTTCTCCAGCTATACGGTCGCAGGCATGCGCAAGCGTTTTTTCAGGTCGGGACTCGGCCTGTTGTTGTTGATTCTCAGCAGTCAGTTGCTGGCCGCCACCCAGATCAAGGGTATGCGCGTCTGGCGCGCGCCCGACAATACCCGTCTGGTGTTCGATCTGACCGGCCCGGTCAAGGCCAGCATCTTCACCCTCAGTGCCCCGGATCGCATCGTCATCGACCTGTCCGGCGCGCATCTCGACGGTGGGCTGAACGAAAAGCCGCTGCGCAACACCCCCATCACCGGCCTGCGGGCGGCCCAGCGTTCGCCGGGCGAGGTGCGCCTGGTGCTGGACACCAAGGGTGCCCTGACGCCCAAGAGTTTCACCCTGGCGCCCAACAAGGAATACGGCAATCGCCTGGTGGTCGATCTCTACGACCAGGGCACCGACCCTGCCACCAGCGACATCCCCGCCACGGTCACGCCCAATCTGCCGGCCACCCCGGTGACCCCGGCCCAGCCGGCGACCCGTCTGCCCTCCAGCCCCAGTGGCAAGCGCGACGTGGTGGTGGTGATCGACCCCGGTCATGGCGGTGAGGATCCGGGCGCCATCGGCCGCGGCCGGCTGTACGAGAAGAACGTGGTGCTGGCCATCGCCAAGCAGCTGCAGGCCAATCTCAACCGACAGAGGGGCTTTCGCGCCGAGCTGACCCGCACCAGCGACTACTTCATCCCGTTGCGCCAACGACAGGTCATCGCCCGCAAGAAGGGGGCCGACCTGTTCATCTCCATCCATGCCGACTCCGCGCCCAGCGCCAGCGCCGAGGGCGTCACCGTCTTCGCCCTGTCCCAGCGCGGCGCCACCTCCGAGGCGGCGCGCTGGCTGGCCGATGCGGAAAACCGCTCCGACCAGGTCGGCGGGGTGTCCGATGCCCTGGACAACAAGGACCCGATGCTCGCCGGGGTGCTCATGGACCTGTCCATGACCGCCACCGTGGCCTCCAGCCTGGAGGTCGGCCAGACCATCCTCGGTCAGGTCGGGCGCGCGACCAAGCTCCTGCATTCGCGGGTGGAGCAGGCGGGTTTCATGGTGCTGAAGTCGCCGGACATCCCCTCGATCCTGGTGGAGACCGGCTTCATCACCAATGCCAACGAGTCGGCCAAGCTGGCCAGTCCGGCGCATCAGGGCCTGCTCGCCCGGCAGATCCAGGCCGGTATCGTGCAGTACTTCCAGCATCGTCCGCCGCCAGGCACCTACCTGGCCTGGCAGCGCGAGCAGCGGGGCGACAAGGTCGGCAGCGTGCGCGGCTTCGATCAGCACCGGGTGCAGCCCGGCGAAAGCCTGAGCCTCATCGCCCGTCGCTATGATGTCGACCTCTCCACCCTGCGCGTCGCCAACGGGCTGCGCGGCAATCGCATCCGCTCCGGTCAGGTGTTGACCATCCCCACCCACGAACTGGCGGCCAGCAATGACTGAACCCCGGCGCATCCAGCTGCTCAGCCCGCGGCTGTCCAACCAGATCGCCGCCGGCGAGGTGGTCGAGCGCCCCGCCTCGGTGGCCAAGGAGCTGCTGGAGAACAGCCTGGACGCCGGTGCCCGGCGCATCGACATCGAGGTGGAACAGGGTGGGGTCAAGCTGCTGCGCATCCGCGACGACGGTCACGGCATCCCGGCGGATGACCTGCACCTGGCCCTGGCGCGCCATGCCACCAGCAAGATCTATCACCTGGACGAACTGGAAAGCGTCACCAGCCTGGGCTTTCGCGGCGAGGCCCTGGCGTCGGTCAGTTCGGTGTCGCGCCTCACCCTGACCTCGCGTTTTCGCGGCGAGGACCAGGCCTGGCAGGTGGAGACCGAAGGCCGCGAGATGCAGCCACGGGTGCAGCCCGCCGCCCATCCCCAGGGCACCTCGGTGGAGGTGCGCGACCTGTTCTTCAATACCCCGGCGCGGCGCAAGTTCCTGCGCGCCGAAAAGACCGAATTCGATCACCTGCAGGAAGTGGTGCGGCGCCTGGCGCTGGCGCGCTTCGACGTGGGTTTTCATCTGCGACACAACGGCAAGAGCGTGCTGGCCCTGCATCCGGCGAGCGATCCCCAGAGTCAGGGGCGGCGCGTCGGCGCGGTCTGCAGCCCGGCCTTTCTCGAACAGGCGCTGCCGCTGGAGCACGAGCGCAACGGCCTGCGCCTGTGGGGCTGGGTCGGCCTGCCGACCTTTTCGCGCAGCCAGGCGGATCTGCAGTACTTCTATGTCAACGGCCGCATGGTGCGCGACAAGCTGGTTGCCCACGCGGTGCGCCAGGCCTATCGCGACGTTCTCTACAATGGCCGCCACCCGGCCTTTGTGCTGTTCCTGGAAGTGGATCCAGCGGTGGTGGACGTCAACGTCCATCCCACCAAGCACGAGGTGCGCTTCCGCGATAGCCGCCAGGTGCACGACTTCCTCTACGGCACCCTGCACCGGGCCCTGGGCGATATCCGCCCGGACGACCAGCTCGCCGTGGTGGCGCCCACGGCGCCAGCGCCGCTGAGCGGTCCGGCCGCCGGCGAATTTGGCCCCCAGGGCGAGATGCGCCTGGCTGCCGCCATGTTGCACGACAGCCCTGCGCCGCCGGCCCAGCCCTTCGCCGGTGGCGGCGGGTCGGGTGGTGCCGCGCATTACGCGCCCACCCTGCAGCCCTATGCGGGTGCGCCGGTGGCCGAGGTGCAGAGCGCCTACAAGGCCTTCTTCGCGCCGCTGCCGGAGGGTGCCGAAGCCGCGTCCCTGCCGGTGGAGCAGGGCGACGTACCGCCGCTGGGTTATGCCCTGGCGCAACTCAAGGGCATCTACATCCTCGCCGAGAATGCCCAGGGCCTGATCCTGGTGGACATGCACGCCGCCCACGAGCGCATCACCTACGAGCGGCTCAAGGTGGCCATGGCCAGCGAAGGCCTGCGCGGTCAGCCGCTGCTGGTGCCGGAATCCCTGGCGGTCAGCGAGCGCGAGGCCGATTGCGCCGAAGAGCACGGCCAGTGGTTCGAGCGCCTTGGCTTCGAATTGCAGCGGCTCGGCCCCGAGACCCTGGCCATCCGGCAGATCCCCGCGCTGCTCAAGCAGGCCCAGGCCGCGCGACTGGTGCAGGACGTGCTCGCTGACCTGCTGGACTATGGCACCAGCGATCGCATCCAGGCGCACCTCAACGAATTGCTCGGCACCATGGCCTGCCATGGCTCGGTACGCGCCAACCGGCGGCTGACCCTGCCGGAGATGAATGCCCTGCTGCGCGACATGGAAACCACCGAGCGCAGTGGCCAGTGCAACCACGGTCGTCCCACCTGGGCCCAGCTCAGCCTGGATGACCTGGACAAACTCTTCCTGCGCGGCCGCTGACCGCCTCGCCGTGTCCCGCGCGGCGCCCTTCGAGAATCGCTCATGACCGCCCCCCTGCCGCCCGCCATCTTTCTCATGGGGCCGACCGCCTCCGGCAAGACCGATCTCGCCATCGAACTGGCACGGCTGCTGCCCGTCGAGCTGATCAGCGTGGATTCGGCGCTCATCTATCGCGGCATGGACATAGGCACCGCCAAACCTGACGCCGAGCTGCTGGCCGCCCATCCGCACCGGCTGGTGGACATCCGCGATCCCGCCGAGAGCTATTCCGCCGCCGAATTTCGGGCCGATGCCCTGGCGGCCATGGACGAGATCACCGCGGCCGGGCGCATCCCGCTGCTGGTGGGCGGCACCATGCTCTATTTCAAGGCCCTGCTCGAAGGCCTGGCCGACATGCCCGGTGCCGATGCCGGCGTACGGGCCGAGATCGAGGCGCTGGCGGCCACGGCGGGCTGGGGCGAGATCCATCGGCAACTGGCCGAGGTCGATCCGGTATCGGCCGCGCGCATCCATCCCAACGACCCCCAGCGCCTCCTGCGCGCCCTCGAGGTGTATCGCGTCAGCGGCCAGTCGATGACCGCGCATCGCGCGCTGCAAATGAGCGCCAATGCCGATTCGAACGGCGCGCCCCAGACGCAATTACCCTATACTGTGGCCCAATTGATCCTGGCGCCCGGTCGGCGTGAGGTGCTCCATGCGCGTATCGCCGAGCGCTTCAATCTGATGCTGGAACAGGGCTTCATCGACGAAGTTTCAGCCTTGCGGGAACGTCCCGATCTGCATCCTGGTCTGCCGTCCATGCGATCCGTAGGCTATCGTCAGGTGTGGGAGTTCCTGGAAGGGGATTGCACGCGGGAAGAGATGGTGGCGCGTGGCGTGGCGGCGACGCGGCAATTGGCGAAGCGGCAGTTGACCTGGTTGCGTGGCTGGCCCGCCGCGCTCACCTTCGACAGCCTGGCTTGTGACAATCTGCCGCGGATCTTGAAATGCCTGGCCGGTGACACCATATCGCCCCACAGCTGAATCGTTTTTGTCCGCGTGTCCATGGTGGGCAGCGGAAACTGGCATGTCGCCAGATCGGTATTTTCATTTCCTTAGGAGAGCGACACGATGTCAAAAGGGCATTCGCTACAAGACCCTTACCTGAACACCCTGCGTAAAGAGCGCGTTCCGGTTTCCATCTATCTCGTCAACGGTATCAAGCTGCAGGGTCAGATCGAGTCCTTCGACCAGTTCGTGATTCTGCTCAAGAACACCGTCAGCCAGATGGTCTACAAGCATGCAATCTCCACCGTGGTGCCGAGCCGCCCGGTCCGTCTGCCCAGCTCCGAGACGAGCGAGTCGGATAGCGAATAAATAACAAGAGGAGCGCCCTGTTGTTCTTCGAGCGTCACGAAGGTGGTGAGCGGGCCATTCTGGTCCATTTGGAAGGCCTGCATCCCGAGGCGCGCGAAGATCCTCAGGAGTTTCTCGAACTCGCGCGATCGGCGGGTGCGGAGACCGTGTCTTTCGTCACGGTGAATCGCAGCCAGCCGACCGCGCGTTATCTCATCGGTACCGGCAAGGTCGAGGAACTGCACGATCAGGTGCACGCCCATGCCGCCGATCTGGTCATCTTCAACCATGACCTCACGCCCAGTCAGGAACGCAACCTCGAAAAAGCCTTCGAGTGCCGCGTCCTCGACCGCACGGGCCTCATTCTCGATATCTTCGCCCAGCGCGCCCGGACCCACGAGGGCAAGCTGCAGGTGGAGCTCGCCCAGCTCGAACACATGAGCACGCGGCTGGTACGCGGCTGGACTCACCTCGAACGGCAGAAGGGCGGTATCGGTCTGCGCGGCCCGGGTGAAACCCAGCTCGAGACCGACCGTCGTCTGCTACGGATCCGTATCCGTCAGATCCGCCAGCGCCTGGACAAGGTGCGCAGCCAGCGCGAGCAGGCTCGGCGCGGGCGTCGGCGGGCCGAGATTCCCTCGGTGTCCCTGGTCGGCTACACCAACGCCGGCAAGTCCACCCTGTTCAACAGCCTCACCGAATCCGGCGTCTACGCGGCCAATCTGCTGTTCGCCACCCTCGATCCCACCCTGCGTCGTCTGGAGCTGCCGGATCTGGGGCCGATCGTGCTGGCCGATACCGTGGGCTTCATCCGCCATCTGCCGCACAAGCTGGTCGAGGCTTTCCGCGCGACGCTGGAGGAATCCAGCAACTCCGACCTGTTGCTGCACGTGATCGATGCCCACGAGGACGATCGTCAGCTGCAGATCGAGCAGGTCGAGGCGGTGCTGCATGAGATCGGCGCCGATGAGCTGCCGATGCTGGAAATCTACAACAAGCTCGATCTGCTCGACGGGGTCGAGCCGCATATCCAGCGCGACGACGAAACCGGACGCCCGATCCGGGTCTGGGTGTCGGCGCGCGAAGGTCGCGGTCTGGAGCTGGTCGGTCAGGCCGTCGCCGAATTGCTTGGCGAGGATCTCTTGGTCGGCGTGCTGCGCCTGCCTCAGCGGCATGCCCGGCTGCGCGCTCAGCTGTTTGACCTGGGCGTGGTTCGCCAGGACGATCATGATGACGAAGGCAACATCCTGTTGTCTGTACGAGTACCCCGCGCCGAACTCAATCGACTGCTCAGCCGGGCCGGTGAAGAACCGGAAGTCTTTATCCAGCAACATGTTTTGCAATAAACCCCCGCTCGGCGCTTTTGTTCGGGCAGGGACCATCCGGTAGCATTGGTCGGCGCGCCATTTCGGCGCGTTTTCGCGTTATCAGTAGGGAGAGCGCTATGGCTTGGAACGAGCCCGGTGGCAACTCGAACAATCAAGACCCCTGGGGCGGCCGCAACAACAACGGTGGCGGCAATGGTGGACGCAAGAAGCCGCCGGATCTCGACGAAGCCTTGCGTAAGTTTCAAGACCGCATCAACCGCCTGGTTGGCGGCAAGAAGCGGTCCGGCGGCAGTGGCGGCGACAGTTTCGGCTCGGGTGGTGGCAAAGGCTTGCTGCTCCTGGGCGTACTGCTGGTCGGCGCGCTCTGGCTGTACAATGCCGTCTACGTCGTGGACGAGCAGGAGCAGGCGGTGGTGCTGCGCCTGGGCAAATACCATGAGACGGTAGGGCCCGGCCTGAACATCTACTTCCCGCCCTTCGAGACCAAGTACCAGGAAAACGTCACCCGTGAGCGGGCCTACAGCAAGCAGGGCGCCATGCTGACCCAGGACGAGAACATCGTCGAGGTGCCGCTGACCGTCCAGTACCGCATCACCAACCTCAAGGACTTCGTCCTCAACGTCGACCAGCCCGAGGTCAGCCTGCAGCAGGCGACCGACAGCGCGGTGCGGCATGTGGCCGGCTCCTCGACCATGGACCAGTTGCTGACCGACGGCCGCGAACAGGTCGCCACCAGTGTGCGCGAGCGTCTGCAGCGCTTCCTCGACACCTACGGCACCGGCATCACGGTGACCCAGGTGAACATCCAGAGCGCAGCAGCGCCGCGTGAAGTTCAGGAAGCCTTCGACGACGTGATCCGTGCTCGCGAGGATGAACAGCGCGAGAAGAACCAGGCCGAAGCCTATGCCAACGGCGTGATCCCCGAGGCTCGCGGTGCTGCCCAGCGCATCATCGAGGAAGCCAACGGCTATCGCGACGAAGTCGTGGCCCGTGCCCAGGGTGATGCCTCGCGCTTCAGCCAGCTGGCGGTCCAGTACGCGGCCAATCCGCAGCTGACCCGCGAGCGTCTGTACATCGAGACGATGCAGGAAGTGCTTGGCCAGTCGAGCAAGATCATGGTCACCGGTCAGGCCGGCCAGAATCTGCTCTATCTGCCGCTCGACAAGCTGATGCAGAACCGTGCTCCGGCACCGACCTCGGCCATCAGCAGCGGTGCTGCCCCGGCGGCATCGAGCGACACGGCGGCCTCGGTCATTCGCAATCTGCCGCAGTCCACCGAAGCGCGTACGAGGGAGAGCCGCTGATGAGCAACAAATCGCTGGCCGCGCTGATCGTCGTGGTCGTTCTGGGTCTTGCGGCCTGGAGCAGTCTGTTCGTGGTGAAGGAGACCGAGCGCGCGGTGATGCTGCGCTTCGGTCGCGTGGTCGAGCCCAATCTGGAGCCCGGCCTGCACTTCAAGATCCCGTACGTCAACCGGGTGCGCAAGTTCGATGCCCGCCTGCAGACGCTGGATACCCCGACGCAGCGTTTCCTGACACTGGAAAAGAAAGCGGTGATGGTCGATGCCTACGCCAAGTGGCGCATCTTCAATGCCGATCGCTACTACACCGCGACCTCGGGTCTCAAGCAGATCGCCGACGAACGCCTGCTGCGCCGCCTGGAAGCGGGACTGCGTGACCAGTTCGGTCGTCGCACCCTGCATGAGGTGGTCTCCGGTGAGCGGGATGCAATGGTCGGTTCGCTGACCGCGGCGCTGAACAAGATGGCCAACCAGGAGCTGGGTATCGAGGTGCTGGACGTGCGCGTCAAGGCCATCGACCTGCCCAAGGAAGTCAGCCGCAGCGTCTATGAGCGGATGAGTACCGAGCGTGAACGGGAAGCCCGTGAGCACCGGGCCAAGGGTCGCGAGCTGGCCGAAGGCATCCGTGCCGACGCCGATCGTCAGCGCCGCGTGCTGCTGGCCGAAGCCTATCGCCAGGCCGAACAGGCCCGCGGTGAGGGTGATGCCCAGGCGGCCCAGGTGTATTCCCAGGCCTACTCGAAGAATCCGTCGTTCTTCTCCTTCTATCGCAGCCTGCAGGCCTATCGCTCCAGCTTCTCCAGCAAGAGCGATGTCCTGGTACTGGATCCGAAGAGCGATTTCTTCAAGTATTTCCAGAGTCCGGGGCAGTGAGGTCCGGGATGAGCGGCGGCTAGGCTTCGCTCGTCGTTCATCCCCGATCGCCGATTTTTTCGTGTTATCATGAATCAGCCGGGGCCATCCCCGGCTTTTTTGCGTCCGTACGAAACCCGGGGAAGGGCGACGCCCTGGCTGATCCGGGTAGCAATCCACGGCAGAGCGGCTTGATCCGGCGGCAGGATTCTCCAGGAATCCACTGCGCCGACCTCGGCAGCCGCGTGCCGATCCATGACATGGAGAAGAGGCCTAATGGCTACGGTAGACCGCTGGCTGCTGCCTGACGGTATCGAGGAAATCCTGCCGCCCGACGCGGCGCGCATCGAGGGCGCTCGGCGCCGGGTGCTGGAACTGTTCCATTGCTGGGGCTACGAGTTCGTCATCACCCCGCACCTGGAATTCCTGGAATCGCTGCTCACCGGCGCGGCCAAGGAGCTGGAGCTGCGCACCTTCAAGGTGACCGATCCCAGCTCCGGTCGCCTCATGGGCTTCCGCTCCGACATCACGCCCCAGGTGGCGCGCATGGAAGCCCATAGCCTCAAGCAGAGCGGCCCGAGCCGACTGTGCTATGCCGGCAGCGTGCTGCATACCCGTCCCCGTGCCCTGTCCACCTCGCGCAGTCCGATCCAGGTCGGCGCCGAGCTCTATGGCGTGCCCGGCAGCGAAGGGGATCTGGAAGTCATCAGCCTGATGCTCGATGTGCTTGAGCAGGCCCAGGTGCCCGATATCCACATGGATCTGGGGCACGTTGGGATCTATCGCGGGCTATGCCAGGCGGCCGGCATCTCCGGCGCCAGCGAGCAGCAGCTGTTCGATGCCCTGCAGCGCAAGGCGGTCGACGAGATCGCCGAGCTGACCGCCGAGTTGCCCACCGCCGAGCGCGGCTGGCTGCGGGCCCTGGCTGAGCTCAGCGGCGATGCCGCGGTGCTCGACCAGGCCCGGCAGCGCCTGGCGGGTGCGCCCGCAGGCGTCCTGCAGTCGCTGGAGGAGCTGATCGCCCTGGCCGAATCGCTCCAGGGTCGTTTCCCGGGCGTGCCGCTATATTTCGATCTGGGCGAGCTGCGCGGTTATCACTACCACACCGGCGTGGTCTTCGCCGCCTTCGTGCCGGGCACCGGGCAGTCCATCGCCCAGGGTGGTCGCTATGACAACATCGGTGCCGACTTCGGGCGTTCGCGTCCCGCCACCGGTTTTTCCACCGATCTGAAGACCCTCGTCGAGCTGGGCACCGCCGTGCTCGACGAGCCGCGCCGCGGCATCTGGGCGCCGGCTGGCCATGCGCCGGTGCTCTGGCAGGCGGTGCGCGAATTGCGCGCCGCGGGCGAGCGGGTGGTGCAGGCCACCGGTCATGACGACGCGGACCAGCTGCACAGCTCGGGTTGCGATCGCCGCCTGGTCGAGCAGCAGGGCGCCTGGATCGTGGTGCCCTTGAATTCCTAAGCACCGGATCTGGCATCCGGGTGAATGTGAGCATCGTCGGCCTGGCCGACAGAAATCTTCCTGACAGGGGATAAGGTTATGGGTAAGAACGTCGTCGTCCTGGGCACCCAGTGGGGTGATGAGGGCAAGGGCAAGATCGTGGATCTGCTGACCGACCAGGCCGCTGCCGTGGTGCGTTATCAGGGCGGTCACAATGCCGGCCACACGCTGGTCATCGATGGCCAGAAGACCATCCTGCGGCTGATTCCCTCGGGCATCCTGCGCGCCGACACCCAGTGCCTGATCGGCAATGGTGTGGTGCTGTCGCCGGAAGCCCTGTTCAAGGAAGTCGGCGAGCTGGAAGCGCGCGGCGTGCCGGTGCGCGAGCGCCTGCGCATCAGCTCGGCCTGCTCGCTGATCCTGCCCTATCACGTGGCCCTGGATCAGGCGCGTGAGAAGGCCCGTGGCGAAGCCAAGATCGGTACCACCGGTCGCGGCATCGGCCCGGCCTACGAAGACAAGATCGCCCGTCGCGGTCTGCGTGTCGGCGATCTGTTCCACCCGGAGCGTTTCGCGGTCAAGCTCAAGGAAGTGCTGGACTATCACAATTTCGTCCTGCAGAACTACTTCAACGAGCCGCCGGTGGACTTCCAGAAGACCTACGACGAGGCCATGGCGCACGCCAAGGTCATGCAGCCGCTGGTCATGGACGTCGTCAGCCGTCTGCACGAGCTGCGCAAGGCCGGTGAGAACCTGATGTTCGAAGGTGCCCAGGGCACCCTGCTGGACATCGACCACGGCACCTATCCCTTCGTCACCAGTTCCAACACCACCGCCGGTGGCGTGGCGACCGGTTCCGGCGTGGGTCCGCTTTACCTGGACTACATCCTTGGCATCACCAAGGCCTACACCACCCGCGTCGGCTCGGGTCCCTTCCCGACCGAACTGTTCGACGAGACCGGTGCCTACCTGGCCAAGCAGGGCCATGAATTCGGCTCCGTCACCGGTCGTCCGCGCCGTTGCGGCTGGTTCGATGCCGTCATCCTGCGTCGCTCCATCGAGATCAACAGCATCTCCGGCCTGTGCCTGACCAAGCTGGACGTGCTCGACGGTCTGGAAACCGTGCGCATCTGCACCGGTTACAAGGATGCCGCCGGCAACCTGCTGACCGAGGCGCCCACCGACGCTGACAGCTACATCGGTCTGCACCCGGTGTACGAGGACATGCCCGGCTGGAGCGAATCCACCGTGGGTGCCCAGAGCCTCGAGGCGCTGCCGGCCAATGCCCAGGCCTACATCCGCCGTATCGCCGAGCTGGTCGAGGCGCCGATCGACATCGTCTCGACCGGTCCGGATCGCAAGGAAACCATCGTGCTGCGCCATCCTTTCGCCTGATGCGCTAAAAGGATGCAGCCTGAAAAGCCCCGCCCCGCGGGGCTTTTCTGTTTCCGGGGGGCAGGAGACGCTGGTAGCTCGGGGACGGCCGCTGGTCCGAAATGGCCAGCATATTGCTATGACTATTTATCGCTGAGGCTCCAGCTCTTCTCGAGTTGGCCGACAGCCTGTGAATGTCCCTCGCCGCTGGAGACCCCCATGTCGTTTCTCTTGTCGCTGCTGCGCAGCCGTCTGTTGTTGCCGGTATTCATCAGTCTGTTGCTCGCCGTCGTTCTCCAGGTGGGCCTGGCGCTATGGCTGACCCAGGATGCGGTGAAGGGCCTGCAGTCCGGTCTGGCCGCGCGCCTGTCCGGCGAATCCGAGCAGCTCGCCGAGACCCTGCGCCAGGCCGGTGGCGAGGTGGATGGCAGTCTTGCCGAGCTGGCCGGGCAGACCCGCACGCGGCTGGCGGAGGGACTTGCGCAACGCCTGGCGCGCGAGCGGCAGCAGGTCGGAGAGACCCTGACCGCTACCCTCAAGAGCAATGCGCAGAATCTGGCCGAGTTGCTGGCGGGTGTGGCACCCAAGGCGATGTGGGATGCCGATGTACCGGCGCTGTCCGACCTGGCGCGCCGGGCGCAGGGCAATCCCGAGGTGCTGTTCGTGGTCTTCCAGGATGCCCAGGGCCAGAATCTGACCCGTTATCTCAATCGTCAGGACGAGCGCGTGGCGCGCCTGCTCGCCATGGGCCAGGGCGAGGGCGCCCTGGCCAAGGTGCTGGATGCCGCGACCCGGGATCCCTCGGTCTATCGCGTGGATGCCTCCATCAGTCCCAACGGCGTGGAGATCGGCAAGGTGGTGGTGGGCTTTTCCACTCAGGTCATCGAGCGCACCGGCGCGGCCCTGGATCAGAGCTTCAAGAGTCTGATCGACGACGCTGGCGTTCTGGTCTCCAGCAGCGTGACGGCCGCCGCCAAGGGCAGTGCCGCGACCCTGGCGACGCGCCTGGAAGGCACCCGCCAGGCCGCCCTGGCCATGAGTCGCAATGCCGGTGAGGCGGTCGCCGCCCTGGCGGGCGCGCTGCGCTGGCAGATCGCCCTGGGGCTGATCGGGGTTGGCGTGGTGATGGTCGTGGCCGTGGCGCTGGTGCTGGGTCGCCGGGTGCTGCGCCGGATCGGTGTGCTGCAGCGGGCGCTGGACGATCTGGCGGCCGGGGAGGGGGATCTGACCCGCCGCCTGCAGCTGGGGCAGGGCGATGAGATCCAGGCGTTGGGTGGGGCGGTCGATCGCTTCCTGGCCAAGCTGCAGCCGCTGGTGGGCGAGGCCCATGGCGTCGCCGCACGCACCGGCGAAGAAATTCGCGGCCTGGCCGGCAGCAGCGCCACCGCCGAAGCGGCAGCGCTGCGTCAGCGCGAAGAGGTGGCCCGCAGCCTGGAGGCCTTGTCCGGCATCGCCGCGGAGGCCGAGGGCGAAAGTCTGGCCATGCAGGGCGCGCTGCAGCAGGTGGAAGCCATCCGCAGCTCTGCCCAGAGCAATGCCCGGATCGCCACCGAGGTGGCCGAGGGTATCGAGGGGCTGGTGACCCAGGTCGAGTCGGGTGCCCAGGTGATCGAACGGCTGGCCGCGCAAAGCGAGCAGATCGAGGTGGTGCTGGACGTGATCCGCGGGATCGCCGAGCAGACCAATCTGCTGGCGCTCAATGCGGCCATCGAGGCGGCCAGGGCCGGCGAGAGCGGGCGTGGCTTCGCGGTGGTCGCCGACGAGGTGCGGGCGCTGGCCAGCAAGACCCAGGAGTCCACCGGCAGCATCCGGACGCATATCGCCGGACTGCAGGAAGGGGCGCGCGAGGCGGTCGCCGCCATAGGCGAGGCGCGGCAGCAGGCCAGCAGCGGGTTGGCCGTGCTGCGCGACAGCAAGCGCATCCAGCAGGATGTCCACCGCGCAGTGGATCAGGTGCATGCCAGCATGAGCACGGCTGCCCAGGCCGCCCAGCGCCAGGCGGCGGGTGCCGCGGCGGTGCGCCAGCGGGTCGAGGTCATCCATGGCGAGGCGCTGCGTGCCGCCGAGTCGGTGGCGGCCACTGCGGACAGCAGTCGCACCCTGGCGGAACTGGCCGCTCAGCTGCGCGGCAGTCTGGGGCAGTTCAAGGCGTAGGGGAGACCCGCGCCTTTTCGCGGGCAAGAAAAAACCGGCCAAAGCCGGTTTTTTCTGTTGCGTCCGATCTGGGATCGTCCGCTTGGTATTGGTGCCCAGGAGAAGACTCGAACTTCCACGGTGTTGCCACCGCTAGGACCTGAACCTAGTGCGTCTACCAATTCCGCCACCTGGGCCTGCAGCGCGACTTCTGATCGCTTCCCGTCGCCCTTGCGGGTTTCAGGATTAAAAAACCGGCTAGCGCCGGCTTTTCGTCGACCGATCTGCAAATCGATCGACTATAATGAGTGGTGCCCAGGAGAAGACTCGAACTTCCACGGTGTTGCCACCGCTAGGACCTGAACCTAGTGCGTCTACCAATTCCGCCACCTGGGCACTCAAGGCGATGATTGCTCATCTCCGACGTCGCGATTGCTCACGGCGTCGTGGGGCGGCACTTTACTTAGGGGGCGTTTGCTTGTAAACCCCTGCTGTGAAAAATATTTTTATTGAGCATGCCAGGCTAACTATTGCGCGGTTTTCACGTTTCAATAGGCGTTATGGCAGTTCCTACCGAACCCAGACTTAGAAGGTAACCCCAGACTGATGGCCGATTGGCAATCCCTCGATCCCGAGGCCGCCCGGGAAGCGGAAAAGTACGATAACCCCATTCCGAGTCGCGAACTCATTCTGGCTCATCTCGCCGATCGCGGCGCCCCGGCCACACGGCCCCAGTTGGCCGAAGAATTCGGTCTCGTCACCGAGGACCAGCTCGAAGCCCTGCGGCGGCGCATGCGCGCCATGGAGCGCGATGGTCAGGTGATCTATACCCGCCGCGGCGCCTATGCCCCCATCGACAAGCTGGATCTGGTGCGCGGACGCATCGCCGGCCATCGCGATGGCTTCGGCTTCCTGATCCCCGACGACGGCAGCGACGACCTCTTCCTCAGCCCGGCGCAGATGCGCCTGGTGTTTGACGGCGACATCGCCCTGGCGCGGGTCGCCGGTCACGATCGGCGCGGTCGTCGCGAAGGCGGTCTGGTCGAGGTGGTCACCCGGGCACATGAATCCCTGGTCGGTCGTTTCTTCCAGGAGAGCGGCCTGGCCTACGTGGTGCCGGACAATCCCAAGATCGGCCAGCAGGTGCTGGTGCCCGAAGGCAAGCACGGCGGCGCTGCTCACGGCCAGTTCGTGCAGGTGCGCATCGACGAATGGCCCACCACCTTCCGCCAGGCCCAGGGCGAAGTGGTCGAGATTCTCGGCGACTACATGGCGCCGGGCATGGAGATCGAGGTGGCGCTGCGCAGCTACGACATCCCCAACGAATGGCCCAAGGCCGTCGAGAAGGAAGCCGCCAAGCTCAAGCCCGAGGTGGAAGAGAAGGACAAGCAGAAGCGCATCGATCTGCGCCAGTTGCCCTTCGTGACCATCGATGGCGAAGACGCCCGTGACTTCGACGATGCCGTCTATGCCGAGGCCAAGAAGTCCGGCGGCTGGCGGCTCTACGTCGCCATCGCCGACGTCTCCCACTACGTCAAGGTCGGCTCGGCGCTGGACGCCGAGGCGGAGAAGCGCGGCAACTCGGTGTATTTCCCCGAGCGCGTGATTCCCATGCTGCCCGAGGCCCTGTCCAATGGGCTCTGCTCGCTCAATCCCCAGGTGGATCGCCTGGCCATGGTCTGCGAGATGACCATCGCCGCGTCCGGGCGCATGACCGGCTACCAGTTCTACGAAGCGGTCATCCACTCCCACGCGCGCCTGACCTACAACAAGGTCTCCACGGTGCTGGAGCAGCCCAAGTCGGCCGAAGGCAAGCAGTTGCGCAAGCAGCTCGGCGAGGTAGTGCCGCACCTGGAGCAGCTCTACAGTCTGTACAGGGTGCTGCTGGCTGCCCGTCATGTCCGCGGGGCCATCGATTTCGACACCCAGGACACCCGCATCGTCTTTGGCGCCGATCGCAAGATCTCCGAGATCCGCCCGACCCAGCGCAACGATGCCCACAAGCTGATCGAGGAATGCATGCTGTGCGCCAACGTGGCCACTGCCAAGTTCCTCGAGAAGCACAAGGTGCCGGCCCTGTACCGGGTACACGACGCGCCACCCCTGGAAAAGCAGACCAATCTGCGGCAGTTCCTCGGTGAGATGGGCCTGTCGCTGACCAAGGGCAAGGCCAATCCGGTGCCCTCGGACTACCAGGCGCTGCTGCAGCAGATCCGCGAGCGGCCGGACTTCCGGCTGATCCAGACGGTGATGCTCAGGTCGCTGAGCCAGGCGGTCTACAGCCCGGACAACAATGGTCACTTCGGTCTCAACTACGAGGCCTATACCCATTTCACCTCGCCGATCCGGCGCTATCCGGATCTGCTGGTGCATCGGGCGATCCGCAGCGTCATCCGCTCCAAGCTGGAGACCAAGCACGTCAAGCGCGCAGGCGCGACGAGCATGGCCAAGGCGCGCATCTATCCCTATGACGAATTGCGCCTGGATCAGCTCGGCGAGCAGTGCTCCATGACCGAGCGCCGTGCCGACGAAGCCACGCGGGACGTTTCCAACTGGCTCAAGTGCGAGTTCATGAAGGATCGCGTCGGCGAGACCTTTGCCGGCGTCATCATCGCGGTGACCGGCTTCGGCCTGTTCGTCGAATTGTCCGAGGTGTTCGTCGAGGGGCTGGTGCATGTCACCGCGCTGCCCGACGACTACTACCACTTCGACAGCGTCCACCATCGCCTCTCCGGTGAGCGCAGTGGTCGCAGCTACCGCCTGGGCGATCCCCTCGAAGTGGTGGTGGCGCGCGTCGATCTGGACGAGCGCAAGATCGACTTCGTACTGCCGGCCAGTGCCGGGGCGCCACGCGTGCGGGAAGAGCGCGAGCCGCGCAACAAGCGCGACAACCGTCGCCGCGGTGCGCCAGCGCCAGCGCAGGAGCCAAGCGCTGCTCCGGCTGCCGAAGCCTCGGGCGAGCCTGTCTCCCCGGCGCCAGAGCGAGGGTCTCGCCGCTCGCGTAGCGGCCGTCGTCGCGGCGCGCCGGCGCAGGAATCTAGCGTCGTCCCGGTTGCCGAGGCTGCGGTCGAGCCCGTTTCGACGAAGTCTGAGCAGCAGTCCAGTTCTTCGCGTAGCGGCCGTCGTCGCGGCGCGCCGGCGCAGGAATCGAGCGTCGTCCCGGTTGCCGAGGCTGCGGTCGAGACCGTTTCGGCGAAGTCTGAGCAGCAACCCAATTCTTCGCGTAACGGTCGTCGTCGTGGTGCGCCGGCGCAGGAGCAGGGTGTCGCCGCGGCGGTCGAGGCAACACCTGCAAGCGTTTCGCCAGAGTCGGAGTCCGAACCGCGGCGCTCGCGCAGCGCCCGTCGGCGCGCGGCCGCTGCGGGGCGAAAGCAGGACGCCGAGGCGTCTATGCCAGCCTCGGTTGAGGTGACTTCGCCAGAAGCGCCGAAGCAGGACGACCCATTGCTCGGTAATACCGACGTCAGACGTAGTCGTGCGGTGAAGCAGGCGCTGCTGGCCGAAGCCAAGGTCGAGGGCGGCAAGCCCAAAGCCCAAGGCAAGGCCAAGGCCAAGGCCAAGGCCAAAGGTAATAGCGACAAGGGCAAGGCCAGCGACACGGCCAAGAGTCGTACCGCACCCGCACGTCAGGATAAAGGGGCGGCTGCCGAAGGGGCTGCGGCGGTGGATGCCAAGGTCAAGAAGGCCAAGGCTGCAAGTGCCAAGAAGAAATCGGCAGGCAAGTCCAAGGCCGAAGGCCAGGCCAAGGCTGCAGCCAAAGGCAAGACCAAGACCAAGGCGAAGAAGCCTCATCGCAAGGGTCAGTCGCGCCCCAAGGATGACGCATGAGCCAGCTGGAGACCGTCTACGGTATCCACGCCGTGGAAGCGCTGTTGCGCTTCCATCCGCGGCGGGTGAAGCAGCTGTGGATCGCCGAAGGGCGGCGTGAGCCGCGGGTCGATACCCTGCTGGAGCTGGCCGCCGGTCAGCGTCTGGCGGTGGAAAGCAAGCCGCGGGCCTTGCTCGATGAGCTGGCCGAGGGTGTGCACCAGGGCGTGGTGGCCCAGGTCAGTCCGAGTCAGGTCTGGGGCGAGGCCATGCTCGAGGAGTTGCTCGACCGGGCCGAAGGGCCGCCGCTGCTGCTGGTACTCGATGGCGTGACCGATCCGCACAACCTCGGTGCCTGCCTGCGTAGCGCCGATGCCGCCGGGGCCCTTGCGGTCATCGTGCCCAAGGACAAGTCGGCTACCCTGACCGCCGTGGTGCGCAAGGTGGCCTGTGGTGCTGCCGAGGTGTTGCCGCTGGTGGCTGTCACCAACCTGGCGCGCACCCTGGAAAAGCTGCAGAAGCGTGGCCTGTGGATCGTCGGTACCGCCGGTGAGGCGACTCAGGAGATCTACGACGTCGACATGAGTGGGCCGACCGTGGTGGTCATGGGCGCCGAGGGCAAGGGCATGCGCCGTCTGACCCGCGAGCATTGCGATCATCTGGCCCGTCTGCCCATGGCTGGCAGCGTCAGCAGTCTCAACGTCTCGGTGGCGACCGGGGTCTGCCTGTTCGAGGCCGTGCGTCAAAGACGCACCTCTGCGCCCGGGTAGTCCACGCCAGGAAACGTCTGGGTACCGACGCAGTGCGTATCGCACTATACGAATCGCGCTGCAGTGCGCAGAATACCGGCCTCGCCCCGGGAAAGCCCGGCGCGAGGCCTGTCAACAAGAGGATGCCCGCGTGAGTCAGGAGATCCAAGAGCCGGTAGGCTTGCGAGTGCTGCTCGTCGAAGACGATGCCACGCTGCGCATGCTGACCACCGAAGTCATCGAGGAGCTGGACCATCAGGTCACGGCGGTCGCCTCGGCAGAGGCTGCCCTGGAGTTGCTGCCGCAGCGCGAACACGATGTGCTGTTCACCGATATCGGGCTGGGCGGCATGTCCGGCATCGAACTGACCCGGCGCGCCCTGGCGATGGATCCGACGCTGCGCGTCGTCGTCGCCTCGGGTTATGCCTTCGAGCGCGAGCCGGGCATGGAGGCGCGGGTCGGGGTGCTGATCAAGCCCTATGACCTGAACAAGATCCGCCAGGCCCTGGCCGACGTGCAACGCTGAGTGCCTGAGGTTGTCCGGCGGTCGCGTCGGACATGCCTGCGGTTGCGCCCTCCGGCGCCCTTCTCTAGAATGTTGCCCCTTGCCCGGAGTGCGTCCGCATTCCGCAGGGCAAGTCATCCGAACTATTCACTCCTTGTCTGACCGCGTTTCCGCGGCAGGCTGCAACCCGTAAGGAGCATTAAATGCGTCATTACGAAGTCGTGTTCCTGGTTCATCCGGACCAGAGCGAACAGGTGGGCGGCATGGTCGAGCGCTACACCAAGGCTATCGAAGAAGACGGTGGCAAAGTCCATCGCCTGGAAGACTGGGGCCGTCGTCAGCTGGCTTACGCCATCGACAACGTTCACAAGGCTCACTATGTACTCATGAACATCGAGTGCAGCGCCAAGGCCCTGGCCGAGCTGGAAGACAACTTCCGCTACAACGACGCCGTGATCCGCAACATGATCCTGCGCCGTGACGAGGCCGTCACCGGTCAATCCGAGATGCTCAAGGCCGAAGAAAACCGCAACGAGCGTCGCGAGCGTCGCGAGCGTCCTGCCGAGTCCGAGTCCGAGTCCGCCGAAGGCAACTCCGACGACGCCGACAGCGCCGAGTAATCTGGATCTAGCGAGGAATCATTGTCATGGCACGTTTCTTCCGTCGTCGTAAGTTCTGCCGTTTCACCGCCGAAGGCGTGAAAGAGATCGACTACAAGGATCTCAACACCCTGAAGGCCTACGTCTCCGAAACCGGCAAGATCGTCCCGAGCCGTATCACTGGCACCAAGGCCAAGTACCAGCGTCAGCTGGGCGCCGCCATCAAGCGTGCCCGTTACCTGGCCCTGCTGCCCTACACCGACAGCCACGGTCGTTGATCGACGCCTGATCACGAATAACGGATAAACACGGCATGCGGCCTCTGGCTGAGTTCATCATGCGCGGCCGTACTCAAGCCACCCTCGTGGTGGTGCTGGGTGCAGTCGTGCCGCTGCTGTACTGGATGACCGCTGCCGGTGGCAGCCTGGTGCTGTTGCGCCGGGGACCTGCCGCGGCGGCCGGGGTGCTGGTCTGGGCCCTGCTGCCGGCGCTGTTCTGGCTGTATCTGGGGGATGCCAGCATCGTGCTGGTGTTGCTGGGTTCGACGCTGCTGGCGGCCATTTTGCGCCAGAGCCTGTCCTGGACACGGGTGTTGTTGGCCAGTGTCCCGCTGGGGTTGGTTTTCGCCCTGGTGCTGGGGCAGGTCTATGCCGAGGGCATCGCGCAGCTGGCGGAGGAAATCCGCCGGCTGCTGCCCCAGGTGTTGGGCCCGAGTGCGGCGCAGTTGCCGCCGGAAAAGCAGGCGCAGTTGCAGCAGTTGCTGCTGCCCGTGCTGACCGGCCTGATGGCGGCGTTCTTCCAGATCACCTGCCTGCTGTGCCTGATGCTCGGGCGCTACTGGCAGGCGGCGCTGTACAACCCCCAGGGGTTTGGTCGCGAATTTCGCGTCCTGCGTCTGCGTCCAGCCATCGCGCTCGGCCTTCTGGCCCTGCTGGTGCTGGCGCCGAACCTGGGCAGCGGGCTTGGCCTGCTGACCCCGCTGTGCAGCGTGCCGCTGGCCTTCGCCGGCATCGCCCTGCTGCACGGGCTGGTGGCGGCCAAGCGCCTGGCGGGATTCTGGCTGGTGGGGCTGTACGTGACGCTGCTGCTGTTCGGGCAGCTGATCTATCCGTTGTTGGTGATTCTGGCTGTGATCGATAGCGTGTTCGATTTCCGTGGGCGGTCTGCGCAAGAGCCGCAGGGCCCCGCGGACGGTGAAGGTTAAAAGTTAAGAGGAAAGACTCAATGGATGTCATCCTGCTGGAAAAGATCGCCAACCTGGGCAACCTGGGCGACAAAGTGAACGTCAAGGGCGGCTACGCCCGTAACTTCCTGCTGCCGCAGGGCAAGGCCACCGCAGCCACCGCTGCCAACGTCGAGGCTTTCGAAGCTCGTCGCGCCGAGCTCGAGAAGCAAGCTGCCGGGAAGAAGGCCGAGGCTGATGCCCGTGCCGCCAAGCTGGCTGACCTGACCGTAACCATCGCTGCCAACTCCGGCGACGAAGGCAAGCTGTTCGGTTCCATCGGCACCCGCGACATCGCCGAAGCCGTCAGCGCCGCTGGCGTCGAGCTGGACAAGAGCGAAGTTCGCCTGCCCAACGGCGCGCTGCGTAGCGTCGGCGAATACGATGTCGAAGTGCACCTGCACACCGACGTCGAAGCTACCGTCAAGATCGTCGTCGTCGCTGAATAAGCGCGCCGTCGCCTGACTGGCGGACTTGCGCCCCGGCGCCGGTCTGTCGACAATCGGGCACGTCATTGCCAAGGCAGTGACGTGCCCTTTGTCTTTTCTGCCGTCCGAAAAATCATTTCGCCGCCCGCAATGGGGGCCCAAGACCTGCGCATGAACGAGATTTCCCTGCCCGAGCAGTACGATCTGCAGACCGCTGCCCTCAAGGTCCCGCCGCACTCCATCGAGGCCGAACAGGCCGTGCTGGGTGGTCTGATGCTGGACAACAATGCCTGGGAGCGCGTGCTCGATCAGGTGTCCGATGGCGACTTCTATCGCCACGACCACAGACTCATCTTCCGCGCCGTGGCCCGTCTGGCCGAGCGCAACCAGCCGTTCGACGTGGTGACCCTGTCCGAACAGCTGGACAACGAAGGCCAGCTACCCCAGGTGGGCGGTCTGGCCTATCTGGCCGAGCTGGCCAGGAACACTCCCTCGGTGGCCAATATCAAGGCCTATGCGCAGATCGTGCGCGAGCGGGCCACCCTGCGGCAGTTGATCGGCATCAGCGCCGCCATCGCCGACAGTGCCTACAACCCGGAAGGCCGCGGGGCCAACGAGCTGCTCGACGAAGCCGAGCGCAAGATCTTCGAGATCGCCGAGGCCCGCCCGAAATCCGGAGGGCCGATCGGGGTCAACGACATCCTGACCAAGGCCATCGACCGCATCGATACCCTGTTCAACTCCAGCGAAGCCATCACCGGGGTCTCCACCGGTTTTGCCGATCTGGACGAAAAGACCAGCGGCCTGCAGCCGGCGGACCTGATCATCGTTGCCGGTCGCCCGTCCATGGGCAAGACCACCTTCGCCATGAACCTGGTGGAGAACGCGGTGCTGCGCACCGACAAGGCGGTCCTGGTGTTCTCCCTGGAGATGCCCGCCGACTCCATCGTGCTGCGGATGCTCTCGTCCCTCGGTCGCATCGACCAGACCAAGGTGCGTTCCGGCAAGCTCGACGACGACGACTGGCCGCGGCTGACCTCGGCAGTCAATCTGCTCAACGACCGCAAGCTGTTCATCGACGATACCGCCGGCATCAGTCCTTCGGAAATGCGCGCCCGTACCCGGCGCCTGGTGCGCGAGCACGGCGACCTGGCGCTGATCATGGTGGACTATCTGCAGCTGATGCAGATCGGCGGCAGCAGCGGCGAGAACCGGACCGCCGAGATTTCCGAGATCTCGCGCTCGCTCAAGGGCCTGGCCAAGGAATTCAACTGCCCGGTGGTGGCACTCTCCCAGCTCAACCGCTCGCTGGAGCAGCGGCCGAACAAACGCCCGGTGAACTCCGACCTGCGGGAATCGGGGGCCATCGAGCAGGACGCCGACGTCATCATGTTCGTCTACCGGGACGAGGTGTATCACCCGGAGACCGAATACAAGGGCGTGGCGGAAATCATCATCGGCAAGCAGCGGAACGGTCCGATCGGCACCACGCGGCTGGCCTTCATCGGCAAATACACCCGGTTCGAGAATCTCGCGCCCGGCAGCTACGTTTTCGAGGACGAATGATGGTCAAGGACAAGCTGAAGATCGCGGTCCTGCTCGGCGGCACCAGCGAAGAGCGCGACGTGTCCATCGCCAGCGGTGCCCAGGTGGTGGCGGCCCTGCGCCGGCGCGGGCACCAGGTGGTGACCGTGGATACCGCCCTGGGCCTGCTCGACGAGGATGCCGAGCGCGCGCTGCTGGAAGCCCGGGTCGGCCTCGAGCCGCCGGAGCGGACCGCCCTGGTGCGGATGCGTGGCCAGGATGCCGGCGCGCTGCTCAGTCGCGCCCAGTTGGGCGACCAGGATCTGCTGTTCCTCGCCCTGCACGGCGGCACCGGCGAGAACGGCACCCTGCAGACCCTGCTCGACCTGGCCGAGTTGCGCTACACCGGCAGTGGCCGGGTCGGCAGCGCCGTGGCCATGGACAAGGACCTCAGCAAGCGGCTGTTCCGCGCCGCTGGCGTACCCACCGCCGACTGGCTGATGGCGCCGGCAGATGCCGCGACCGTGGCCGCGACCCTGGGTTATCCGGTGATCGTCAAACCCAGCCAGCAGGGCTCCACCGTAGGCCTGAGCAAGGTCAGTCGCGCCGAAGACCTGCAACCGGCCATCGAGCTGGCGCTGCGCTATGACCGCGAGGTGATGATCGAGCGCTTCGTCGCCGGGCGCGAGCTGACCGTGGGCGTGCTGGGCGACCAGCCGCTGGCGGTGGGCGAGATCGTCCTCGGCCAGAGCGGGGTGTTCGACTACACCAGCAAATACCAGCCCAAGGGCGCGGTGGAGGTGTTTCCGGCCGAGGTCTCGCCCGAGATCGCCGAGGAAGCCCGCCGCCTGGCCCTGGCTGCGCATCGGGCGCTCAAGCTCGACGGCTACAGCCGTGCCGACTTCCGTCTGGACGCAGAAGGGCGGCTCTGGTGCCTGGAGGTCAACACCCTGCCGGGGATGACCGCCACCAGCCTGCTGCCGCAATCGGCAGCGGCCATGGGCATCGACTTCGACGAACTCTGCGAGCGGATCTGCCAGCTGGCCCTGCAGGACTGACCCCCCACGCAGCCGGCGCCGCTATCGCTTCGGGTGGCGGCGGCTGCGTCTCTCGTCGAAGCCGGATTCGGATCCGCCGCCATGCCCCAGACGCTCACCCCGCTGCAGACCCGGGCGCTGTTCTTTTCCGCGCTGCTGCTGTTCGTGCTGCCCTTCATCCTGGTCGACTTCCCCTATGTCGATGACAACTGGCGCATCCAGCTGGAGAACGGCCCGGAGTGGCGGCAGCAGGGGCGGGTGCTCACCGAGGTCTTCTACCGGCTGCTGACCTTCAGCGGCAGCACCCTCAATCTCTTCCCCCTGCCCCTGCTGATCGCCTGCGCCGCAGCCGCCTGGGCCCTGACCGACCTGGCCCGCCACTGTTTCGGCGCGCCGCGGCCGACCCAGTGCCTGGCCCTGCTGCCGCTATGGTTCTCGCCGTTCTGGCTGGGCAACCTGACCTACCAGTACGACGGCCCGACCATGGCCCTGAGCCTGGTGGCGGTGATCTATGCGGTGATCTATCGCAGTCGCCATACCGCGCTGGCGCTGCTGGTACCGGCGGCGCTGCTGGCGGCGGCCATCGCCTTCTACCAGGTGGCGCTCAATGTCTTCGTCGGCCTCTGCTGCCTGGAGCTGATCCGCGCCGTGCAGCGCCGCGAGGCGCCCGAGCAGGCCTTGCGGCTGGTGCTGCGCCAGGGCCTGCAGCTGCTGCTGGGTGGCGTGCTCTATTACCTGACGGCCTACCAGCTGATGGCGACCACGCGGCACGCCGGCGTGGGTGGCCAGGTGCTGCCGGAGCTCGGGCATCGGCTGGGCGAGGTGCTGCACAGCGTCGGCCTGCTGATCACCCCGGGCAATCTCTGGCTGTGGTGGCTGTTCGGCGGGCTGGCCGCGATCGGTTACGGCCTGGGGGCCCTGACCTATGCCCGCGCCTATGGTCGGCGGGCGCTGCTGCCCCTGCTGCTGTACGCTGCGGCCCTGCCGGTGCTGGCCGCCTGCGTGGCCGGCATCACCCTGCTGTTCAGCGATTTCATCCTCGAAGCCCGCACCCTGATGGGGCTGGCGGTCGTCCTGACCCTGGCGCTGCTGCTGGCCCATGATCTGCTGGAGCGATTCCAGCCACGGCTGACCTGGCTGCTGGTGCTGCCGGTGCTGTGGATGCTGTCGCTGGCCTATGCCTATGGCCAGGTGCTCTCGGCGCAAAAGACCTTCGAGCGCGGTTTCGTCCAGGAGCTGCACCACGACCTCAGCAGTCGCCCGGAGCTGCGGCCGCTCAAGCGCCTGCTCTGGACCGGCGGTCCGCTGGAGGTGGCCTGGCTGCCGCTGGCGCAGAAGACCTTCGAGCAGGTGCCGGTGCTGCCCTTCATCCTCGGCCTGTCGCCGGGCAACTTCATGATCGCCGAGCGGCTGCTGGACCTGGGGGTGATCGACGATGCCGACAGCGACAGCTGCAGCCAGCGGGTGGCCGTGCCAGGCGCCGCCACGCGCCTGGTGGACAACCGCTTCTACGACATCTGGGCGGTGGGCGAGGACGGCTGCATCATCATGAAGCCGCAGCGACCCTGGGTGCCGTTCGAGTAGTTGGGTAGGTTGGGCTGAGACGGTTCCCTCGTCAGGGCCCAACCAGCGCTACCTGATGCAGGTGTTGGGCTTCGCTCTGCTCGGCCCAACCTGCGGGTGCGAAGGCGATCAGCCGCGGCGCAGCTTGTAGCAGAGGAACAGGAAGGCCAGCCAGACCGGGATGGCGTAGACCGAGACGGCGATGCCGGGGATGCGCAGCATCAGCACCAGGATCATGCCGACGAAGGCCAGGCACAGCCAGTTGACGAAGGGCGACCAGAACGCCGGGAAGTGCGAGGTGCGCCCGGCCTGGCGCTGGGCGGCGCGGAATTTCAGGTGGGTCAGGCTGATCAGCGCCCAGGCGATCACCAGCGAGGCCACCACCAGCGACATCAGCAGCTCCAGGGCATTCTGCGGCAGCAGGTAGTTGACCACCACGCAGAGCAGGGTCACTGCCGAGGACACGGCGATGCCCAGCAGGGGCACGCCCTGGCGATTGGTGCGCAGCAGGGCGCGCGGGGCATCGCCCTGTTCGGCCAGGCCATAGAGCATGCGGCTGGTGCAGTAGACACCACTGTTGTAGACCGACAGCGCCGCGGTCAGCACCACGAAGTTGAGCAGATGGGCGGCGGTGTCGCTGCCGAGCAGGGCGAAGGTCTGCACGAAGGGGCTGCCGGCGTAGTCGTCGCCGCCGGCGCCGATGCTGCGTACCAGTTCGTCCCAGGGATGCAGCGACAGCAGGATGGTCAGGGCGCCGACATAGAAGATCAGGATGCGCCAGACCACCTGGTTGATGGCCTTGGGGATCACGGTGCGCGGCTGGTCGGCTTCGGCGGCGGTGATGCCCACCAGCTCCAGGCCGCCAAAGGAAAACATGATGATCGCCAGCACCGCGAACAGGCCGCTCCAGCCGTTGGGCAGGAAGCCGCCATGGTTCCAGAGATTGCTCACCGAGGCCTCGGGACCGCCGCTGCCGCTGACCAGCAGCCAGAGCCCGAAGGCCATCATGCCGAGGATGGCCACCACCTTGATCAGCGCGAACCAGAACTCGGTCTCGCCGAAGGCCTTCACGTTGAACAGGTTGATGGCGTTGACCAGCACGAAGAACACCAGGGCGCTGGCCCAGGTCGGCACCTCGGGCCACCAGTACTGCACGTACTTGCCCACCGCGGTGAGCTCCGACATGCCCACCAGCACATAGAGCACCCAGTAGTTCCAGCCGGAGAGAAAGCCCGGGAAACGGCCCCAGTAGCGACTGGCGAAGTGGCTGAAGGAGCCGGCCACGGGCTCCTCGACGATCATCTCGCCGAGCTGGCGCATGATCAGGAAGGCGATGAAGCCGGCGATGGCGTAGCCGAGGATCATCGCCGGACCCGCCGACTTGAGCACCCCGGCCGAGCCGAGGAACAGACCGGTACCGATGGCTCCGCCGAGGGCGATCAGCTGGATATGACGATTCTTCAGGCCGCGCTGCAACTGGCCGGCGGCGGGTTGGGGCTGGGACATGGACGGGGGTGTCTCGGTGGGGAGGGGAGCGGGCGGCTATGGTAGCACTCCTGTCGCCAGGGGCCTGGTCCGGGGGGAGAGGGGGGAAGCGCGTAGCGTGGCAGGGGGCACCGGAGTCTCCCTGACGGCCCTCTTCCCCTAGAGCGGGGAACGAGCAGGTGCGCGAGGTGCTTTTGCCCTCTCTCCCCCAAGGAGAGGGTTGGGGGGAGGGCGAGTCCAGAGCCACCGTCGATAGCCAAAGGCAATCGATGTCCGGGGGCTGAACTGGTCATTTTTTGTGCTATTCTTCGCGCCCTCCTGAAAACACCCCTATCCCGGAAGCTGCCATGCAAGCCGCCACGCCGCTGTTCGACTATCCGAAATACTGGGCCGAGTGCTTTGGTCCTGCACCCTTCCTGCCCATGAGTCGGGCGGAGATGGAGCAACTCGGCTGGGACAGCTGCGACATCATCATCGTCACCGGGGACGCCTACGTCGATCACCCGTCCTTTGGCATGGCCATCATCGGCCGGCTGCTGGAGGCCCAGGGCTTCCGCGTGGGCATCATCGCCCAGCCGGACTGGCATTCGAAGGACGACTTCATGAAGCTCGGCGAGCCGAATCTGTTCTTCGGTGTGGCCGCGGGCAACATGGACTCGATGATCAACCGCTATACCGCGGACAAGAAGGTCCGTTCCGACGATGCCTATACTCCGGGCAACGTCGCCGGCAAGCGTCCGGATCGCGCCAGCCTGGTCTACAGCCAGCGCTGCAAGGAAGCCTACAGCCACGTGCCGATCGTGCTCGGTGGCATCGAGGCCTCGCTGCGCCGGATCGCCCACTACGACTACTGGCAGGACAAGGTCCGGCGCTCGATCCTGATGGACGCGACCGCCGACATCCTGCTCTATGGCAACGCCGAGCGGGCAGTGGTCGAGATCGCCCAGCGGCTGTCGCGTGGCGAGCGCGTCGAGGCCATCACCGATGTGCGCGGCACCGCCTTCATCCGGCGGGACACGCCCGCGGGCTGGTTCGAGGTCGACTCGACCCGCATCGATCGTCCCGGTCGCGTCGACAAGATCATCAATCCCTATGTGAATACGCAGGACACCGAGGCCTGTGCCATCGAGCAGGCGAAGGGTGAGGTCGAGGATCCCAACGAAGCCAAGGTGGTGCAGCTGCTGGAAAGCCCGCGCATGACCCGCGACAAGACGGTGATCCGCCTGCCGTCCTTCGAGAAGGTGCGCAACGACCCGGTGCTCTATGCCCACGCCAACCGCGTGCTGCATCTGGAAACCAATCCAGGCAACGCCCGCGCACTGGTGCAGCGGCATGGCGAGGTGGACGTCTGGTTCACGCCGCCGCCCATCCCCATGACCACCGAGGAAATGGACTATGTGTTCGGCATGCCCTATGCGCGCGTGCCGCACCCGGCCTATGGCAAGGAAAAGATCCCGGCCTACGAAATGATCCGTTTCTCGGTCAACATCATGCGCGGCTGCTTTGGTGGCTGCACCTTCTGCTCCATCACCGAGCACGAAGGCCGGATCATCCAGAATCGCTCCCACGACTCGATCATTCGCGAGATCGAGGAGATGCGCGACAAGGTGCCGGGCTTCACCGGCGTGGTCTCGGACCTTGGCGGGCCGACCGCCAACATGTACCGCATCGCCTGCAAGGACCCGGAGATCGAGCGCCACTGCCGCAAGCCGTCGTGCGTGTTCCCCGGTATCTGCGAGAACCTCAATACCGATCACTCCTCGCTGATCGAGTTGTACCGCAAGGCGCGGGCGCTACCGGGGGTGAAGAAGATCCTGATCGCCTCGGGACTGAGATACGACCTGGCCGTGGAGTCGCCCGAGTACGTCAAGGAACTGGTCACCCACCATGTCGGTGGCTACCTGAAGATCGCGCCCGAGCACACCGAGCGCGGTCCGCTGGACAAGATGATGAAGCCCGGCATCGGCAGCTATGACCGCTTCAAGCAGATGTTCGAGAAGTACACCAAGGAGGCGGGCAAGGAGCAGTACCTGATCCCCTACTTCATCGCGGCGCACCCGGGCACCACCGACGAGGACATGATGAACCTCGCGCTGTGGCTCAAGCGCAACGGCTTCCGCGCGGATCAGGTCCAGGCCTTCTATCCCTCGCCGATGGCCACCGCCACGGCCATGTACCACTCGGGCAAGAATCCGCTGCGCAAGGTCACCTACAAGAGCGACGGCGTGACCATCGTCAAGAGCGACCAGCAGCGCCGCCTGCACAAGGCCTTCCTGCGCTACCACGATCCCAGGGGCTGGCCGATGCTGCGCGAGGCGCTCAAGGAGATGGGCCGCGCCGACCTGATCGGGCCGGGCAAGCACCAGTTGATCCCGGCCACCCAGCCAGTGGGCGACGCCGGCTACCAGAGCGCGCGGCGCAAGAATTCCACCCCGGTGGGCAGCAAGAAGACCGGTACCGGCGGTGGGCGCATCCTCACCCAGCACACCGGCCTGCCGCCCCGCGCCAGCGATGGCAGCAAGGCCTGGGACAAGGGCCAGGAAGGCCAGGCCGCCGGCTACGCCAAGGGCGGTCCGCGCAAGAAGTCGCGGCGCCAGCCGAACATGCCGCGCTGAGGCGAGGGCAGGAGAAAAGGGGAGGCCGAGGCCTCCCCTTTTTCATGGGCGGTAGGTCAGGCGTGGGGTAGTTGGGCTTCGACGGTGGGGCTGTCTCAACCCAACCTACGAGCACCTTCTGTAGGTTGGGTTGAGCGCAGCGAAGCCCAACGCAGAGGACTACCCGCGCAATTCGGCGAAGTGGGCCTGCATGCGGTCGGCGTCGGCGCTGCGGCCGCTGAAGAGTTCGAAGGCCTTGACCGCCTGGAACACGGCCATGGTGCCGCCATCCAGGGTGCGGCAGCCGAGGGCGCGGGCCTGGCGCAGCAGTTCGGTTTCCAGCGGGAAGTAGATTATTTCGGCGACCCAGAGGCCGGGGTGCAGCAGTTCGGCCGGCAGTGGCATGCCGGGCAGCTTGGCCATGCCCACTGGCGAGGTGTTGACCAGGCCATCGGCGGCGGCGACCGCGGCGGCCCGGTCGGTGCCGACCGCGGCGCGCCCGGGGCCGAAGTGGCGGGTCAGGTTGTCCACCAGCGCCTGGGCACGCTCGGCCTCGACGTCGAAGATGAACAGCTGGTCGACGCCCTCGGCGAGCAGGGCGTGGGCCACGGCGCTGCCGGCGCCGCCGGCGCCCAGTTGCACCACCAGGCGCTTGGCCACGTCCGGCAGGCCACGGCGAAAGCCTTCGGCGAAGCCCAGGCAATCGGTGTTGTGACCCACGGTGCGGCCGTCGGCCAGCACCACGGTATTCACCGCGCCGATGCCGCGCGCCTCGGGCGAGAGCTCGTCAAGCAGCGGGATGATCGCCTGCTTGCAGGGAAAGGTGATGTTGAGACCGGTGAAGCCGGTGCGCTGGGCGGCCTGCAGCAGCTCGGGCAGGGCGTCGGCAGCGAGGCCGAGGGCGTCCAGGTCGATCAGCCGATAGAGGTATCTGAGGCCCTGGGCGTCGCCTTCGCGTTCGTGCATGGCGGGCGTCAGCGAGGCCTGGATGCCGGCGCCGATGAGGCCGGCGAGGACGGATTTGGGTGCGGTCATGGAGTCAGTTTCCCTGGTGGGCGATGAGGGCGGCGATGGCGGCGCGATATCCCTGGCTGCCGAGGCCGCAGATGACGCCGACGGCGATGCCCGAGACATAGGAATGATGACGGAAGGCTTCGCGACGGTGCACGTTGGACAGGTGCACCTCGTAGACCGGCAGCTCGCTGGCCACCAGGGCGTCGCGCAAGGCCACCGAGGTGTGGGTCCAGGCGGCGGGATTGATCACCACCCCGGCATAGGCGCCGCGGGCCGCGTGAATCCAGTCGAGCAATTCGCCTTCGTGGTTGGTCTGGCGGAAGTCCACCTCGTAACCTCCGGCGGCGGCGCTCTCGATACACAGCCGGGCGACGTCGGCCAGGGTCTCGTGGCCGTAGGTGGCGGGCTCGCGGGTGCCGAGCAGATTGAGGTTGGGTCCGTTGAGGACCAGGATGCGGCGGGAGGACATGACAGCCTTCTCTCTTGTTGTCTTGCCGGGCAGGCGCTGCCCGGCACTGGAGAGAAAATGTACCAGCCGGTTAATTCCGTCAATCGAGGCGAACGGGCGGGCGGCAGGGCCGGCTGCGGAAGCGTTCGATTATCGACCCTGGTGACTCAGATCGCCACCAGTCCGCGCACCCCCTCGGCCTCCATGTCGACCCCGCGACCGCGCTGGACGATCTCGCCACGGGACATCACCAGGTAGCCGTCGGCCAGTTCGCTGGCGAAGTCGTAGAACTGCTCCACCAGCAGGATGGCCATGTCGCCGCGCTTGGCGAGATGGGCGATGACGGTACCGATCTCCTTGATCACCGAGGGCTGGATGCCCTCGGTGGGTTCGTCGAGGATCAGCAGACGCGGGCGGCTGGCCAGGGCGCGGCCGATGGCCAGTTGCTGCTGCTGGCCGCCGGAGAGGTCGCCACCGCGACGCTGGCGCATCTGCCGCAGCACGGGGAAGAGTTCGTAGATGGATTCGGGCACCTCGCGGGCTTCCCGGGCGGGAAAGCGCGACAGGCCCATGAGCAGATTTTCCTCGACGGTGAGGCGCGGAAAGATCTCGCGGCCCTGGGGCACGTAGGCGATGCCGGATTGCACCCGCTGGTGCGGCTTGCGGGCGGTGATGTCCTGGCCTTCCCAGGTGACGCTGCCGCGCTTGGCCGGGATCAGGCCCATGAGGCAGCGCAGCAGGGTGGTCTTGCCGACGCCGTTGCGGCCGAGCAGGCTGGTGACCTCGCCGATGGGCGCGTCGAAGGACAGACCACGCAGGATGTGGCTGCCGCCGTAGTACTGATGGAGTTCGTTGACCTGGAGCATGGGGGCCTCGGGGAGATTCTTTGATCGCGGCCATGGGCCGCTCCTACGTAGGAGCGGTCGCAGCGGCGAACCGCCATGGCCGCGATATGCATTCAGTTCGGCGCGGCGCTAGCGCCCCAGATACACCTCGATTACCTGGTCGTTGGCCTGGACCTGGTCCAGCGAGCCTTCGGCGAGGACGTGGCCCTGGTGCAGCACGGTGACGTGGTCGGCGATGCTGCCGACGAAGCCCATGTCGTGCTCCACCACCATCAGCGAGTGCCGGGGCACCAGCGACTTGAACAGCTCGGCGGTGAATTCGGTCTCGGCGTCGGTCATGCCGGCGACGGGTTCGTCGAGCAGCAGCAGTTGCGGCTCCTGCACCAGCAGCATGCCGATCTCGAGGAATTGCTTCTGGCCGTGGGACAGCAGCCCGGCGGTGCGCCCGCGCGACTCCTGCAGGCGGATGGTGGTGAGCACCTCTTCCAGACGGTCGCGCTGCTCGCCGGAAAGCCGTGCGCGCAGACTGGCCCAGACCGACTTGTCGGTCCGTTGCGCCAGCTCCAGGTTCTCCCAGACGGTCAGGGCCTCGAACACCGTGGGCTTCTGGAATTTGCGGCCGATGCCGGCCTGGGCGATCTGCACCGGTTGCAGGCGGGTCAGGTCGAGGGTCTCGCCGAACCAGGCGCTGCCGCGGTCGGGGCGGGTCTTGCCGGTGATGACGTCCATCATGGTGGTCTTGCCGGCGCCATTGGGGCCGATGATGCAGCGCAATTCACCGACGCCGATGTAGAGATTGAGGTCGCGCAGGGCCTTGAAGCCGTCGAAGCTGACCTCGATGCCTTCCAGGCTGAGGATGGTGCCATGGCGGGTGTCCAGGCCCGTGCCGGCGCGATGGCCGAGACCGCTGGCCTCGGCGCCGATGCCGGGATCGAGCACTTCCGCGGCGGTGGGAGGGATGGGGGCGGCTTTCATGCGTCGCGCTCCTTCTTGATGAGGCCGATCACGCCACGCGGCAGATAGAGGGTGACGACGATGAACAGGGCGCCGAGAAAGAACAGCCAGTATTCGGGAAAGGCCACGGTGAACCAGCTCTTGGCGCCGTTGACGATGCCGGCGCCGAGCACCGGGCCGATCAGGCTGCCGCGTCCGCCGAGGGCGACCCAGATGGCCGCTTCGATGGAGTTGGTCGGGGCCATCTCGCTGGGGTTGATGATGCCCACCTGGGGCACATAGAGGGCGCCGGCCAGGCCGCAGAGCACCGCCGAGAGCACCCAGACGAACAGCTTGAAGCCGCGCGGATCGTAGCCACAGAAGGTCACCCGGTTCTCGGCGTCGCGGATCGCCGTGAGGATGCGGCCGAACTTGCTCTGCGCCAGGCGCCAGCCCAGCCAGAGGCTGGCGGTCAGCAGAGCCACGGTGAGCAGGAAGAGCACCGCGCGGGTGCCCTGGGCGGCCACCGGAAAGCCCAGCAGGGTGGTGAAGCCGGTGAAGCCGTTGTTGCCGCCGAAGCCGGTCTCGTTGCGAAAGAACAGCAGCATGCCGGCAAAGGTCAGCGCCTGGGTCATGATCGAGAAGTAGACGCCCTTGATCTTCGAGCGGAAGGCGAAGAAGCCGAACGCCAGCGCCAGCAGACCGGGGGCCAGCACCGCCAGGCACAGCGCCCAGAGGAAATGGTCGGTGCCGGCCCAGAACCAGGGATAGCTGGTCCAGGAGAGAAAGCTCATGAAGGGGGGCAGCCCGTCACCGGCGGCCTGGCGCATCAGGTACATGCCCATGGCGTAGCCGCCGAGGGCGAAGAATAGCCCGTGGCCGAGGGAGAGCATCCCGGCATAGCCCCAGACCAGGTCCAGCGCCAGGGCGACGATGGCGTAGCAGAGGATCTTGCCCACCAGGGTCAGGGTGTAGGCCGAGACCTGGAAGGCATTGTCGGCCGGCAGCAGGGACAGCAGCGGCAGGGCGATCAGCACGGCGAGGGCCAGGCCGAGCACGGCCAGGCTCAGGCGCGGGCCGGCCTTCTGCACAGCGGTAAGCGCGAGTGGCTGGTTCAATCGATGACCCTCCCCTTGAGGGCGAACAGGCCCTGGGGCCGCTTCTGGATGAACAGGATGATCAGGCCGAGGATGAGGATCTTGCCCAGCACGGCGCCGATCTGGGGTTCGAGGATCTTGTTGACGATGCCCAGGCCGAAGGCCGCCAGTACGCTGCCGGCCAGTTGGCCGACGCCGCCGAGCACCACCACTAGGAAGGAATCGATGATGTAGCTCTGGCCGAGGTCCGGACCGACGTTGCCGATCTGCGACAGGGCCACGCCACCGAGGCCGGCGATGCCGGAGCCGAGGCCGAAGGCGAGCATGTCGATGCGCCCGGTGGGGACGCCGCAGCAGGCGGCCATGTTGCGATTCTGGGTCACGGCGCGCACGTTGAGACCCAGCCGGGTCTTGTTCAGCAGGGCCCAGGTCAGGACCAGCACGAAGACCACGAAGCCGAGGATGATCACCCGGTTCCACGGCAGGAGCAGGTTGGGCAGCACCTGGATGCCGCCGGACAGCCAGGCCGGGTTGGCCACCTCGACGTTCTGGGCGCCGAACAGCACCCGCACCGCCTGGATCAGCATCAGGCTGATGCCCCAGGTGGCCAGCAGGGTTTCCAGCGGTCGGCCATAAAGATGGCGGATCACGGTGCGCTCCAGCGCCATGCCGATGGCGGCAGTGACGGCGAAGGCTACCGGCAGTGCCAGCAGCGGATACCAGGCCAGCCACTCGGGGGCCAGGCGCTGCAGGGTCAGCTGCACCATATAGGTGCTGTAGGCGCCGAGCATCAGCATCTCGCCATGGGCCATGTTGATGACGCCGAGCAGGCCATAGGTGATGGCCAGGCCCAGGGCGGCGAGCAACAGGATGGAGCCCAGCGACAGCCCGGTGAAGGCCTGGCCGAGCAGATCGCCCAGCAGCAGCTTGCGGTCTACCTGGGCGAGGCCGGTGGCGGCGGCCTTGCGGACGTCTTCGTTGGCTTCCACCGCGGGATCGAGCAGGGCCTGCAGGCGGGTCTTGGCCTGGGGCTCGCCGGATTCGCCGAGCAGGCGTACCGCGGCCAGGCGCACGGCGGGATCGGCATCGGTCAGCTGCAGGTTGGCCAGGGCGGCGGCGAGGGCGCCTTGCACTTCCTTGTCGGCTTCGCTCTGCAGACGTTTTTCCAGGAAGGCACGCTGCTCGGGCTTGGCCTCCTGGCGCAGGGCCTGGGCGGCGGCCAGGCGCACGCCGGCATCCGTGGACAGCAGCCCGCCGCTGGCCTGGGCAGCGCCGATGAGGATGCGCAGGCGGTTGTTCAGCCGGATCTGCTTGGGCGTGCCGGTAGGCGCCGTGGCCTCACCTTCGGCGGCGCTGTAGCTATCGCCGGTCTTGTAGAAGGGGCGCCTGTCTTCGTCGACATAGAAGCGGCCGTCCTGCAGTGCCTGGAGCACCGGCAGCTGGGCGGGATCAGGCGCGGCGGCCCAGTCCTGCAGCAGTTTGGCCTGGTCGTTGGCGCTGGCGGCGGCCAGTTCAGCGGCGGGGCCGGCCTGGGCGGTGCCCACGAGCAGCAACAGCAGGGGCAGAAGAAAAAGGCGTAGGGACATGCTCGGCCTCGTCGATGGGTAAAGGCTCCTGCGCGACGTCTCCCGGGGGAGGGCGGCGTGGCCTCGTTTCTGGTGCCGGGCACCGGGCCGTGTGGCCGGGTGCGCTGGCGGGCCCTCACCCCGGCCCTCTCCCGGGGGGAGAGGGGGAGGAGCGGATCCGTGGTGGTGCGGGTGTTTCCTGTTGGCTACGGAACGCCTTTTGCCCTCACCCCAACCCTCTCCCCGAGGGAGAGGGGGAAGAGCTATTGGCTACGGAACGCCTTTTGCCCTCACTCCAACCCTCTCCCCGAGGGAGAGGGGGGACGAGCTATTGGCCTCGGCACGGCTTTGGCCCTCACCCCAACCTTCTCCCCAGGGGAGAGGGGGTAGGAGCGGGGTGCCATCTTTCAGGCTTCGCTCCCCCTCGGGGGAGAGGGGCCTAGGGTGAGGCCTGGCCGTTACTTGCCGCTCTTCACCGGTTCGTCGGACTTCTTGTCGTTGCCGGGGATGTAGGGGCTCCAGGGCTGGGCGCGGACCGGGCCCTCGGTCTGCCAGACGACGTTGAACTGACCGTCGTCCTGGACCTCGCCGATCATCACCGGCTTGTGCAGGTGGTGGTTCTTCTCGTCCATCTTCACGGTGTAGCCGTCCGGCGCGGCGAAGGTCTGGCCGGCCATGGCCTTGCGGACCTTGTCGACGTCGGTGCTGCCGGCCTTTTCTACCGCCTGGGCCCACATGTGGATGCCGACATAGGTGGCTTCCATGGGGTCGTTGGTCACGGCGGTCTGGTAGTTGGGCAGGTTCTTGGCCTTGGCATAGGCCTTCCAGGCCTCGACGAACTTCTTGTTCACCGGGTTATCCAGCGACTCGAAGTAGTTCCAGGCGGCCAGCTGGCCCACCAGCGGCTTGGTGTCGATGCCGCGCAGTTCTTCCTCGCCCACCGAGAAGGCCACCACCGGCACGTCGGTGGCCTTCAGGCCCTGGTTGCCCAGTTCCTTGTAGAAGGGCACGTTGGAGTCGCCGTTGATGGTGGAGACCACCGCGGTCTTGCCGCCGGCGGAGAACTTCTTGATGTTGGCGACGATGGTCTGGTAATCGCTGTGGCCGAAGGGGGTGTAGACCTCTTCGATGTCCTTGTCCTGCACGCCCTTGCTGTGCAGGAAGGATCTGAGAATCTTGTTGGTGGTACGCGGATAGACGTAGTCGGTGCCCAGCAGGAAGAAGCGCTTGGCGCCGCCACCTTCTTCACTCATCAGGTATTCCACCGCCGGGATGGCCTGCTGATTCGGCGCCGCGCCGGTGTAGAAGACGTTGGGCGACATCTCTTCGCCTTCGTACTGCACCGGGTAGAACAGCAGGCCGTTGAGTTCTTCGTAGACCGGCAGCACCGATTTGCGCGAGACCGAGGTCCAGCAGCCGAAGGTGACCGCGACCTTGTCCTGGGTCACCAGCTGGCGCGCCTTCTCGGCGAACAGCGGCCAGTTGGAGGCCGGGTCCACCACCACGGGCTCCAGTTTCTTGCCCAGTACCCCGCCCTTGGCGTTGATCTCGTCGATGGTCATCAGCGCCATGTCCTTGAGCGAGGTCTCGGAGATGGCCATGGTGCCGGACAGCGAATGCAGGATGCCGACCTTGATGGTGTCCGCGGCGTGGGCGGCACTCCAGGGAAACAGGCCGCTCATGAGCAGGGCGGACGCGGCAAGGGTGGTCTTCAGTAGGGGACGGCGCTTCATGCGAAAGGCTCCTGAGCGAACGTGCGCTGTTGTTGGGCTGGACTGCGGGCCAGCCAGGGCGCCTTTTCAGGAACTGTGCCAGGCGTCCGCAAGGCGCATGGGGACTGGCGCCTTGCCGCCAGACGCAGCTACGCGACCGGTTGCCCTGCACCAGTCTGGGGCCGAGCGGTGCCCTCGAATCGCGCCTTTGCACGATGCTGGTGCCCTCGTCTGACGTTGCCTTTTGCGCAACATGAAAGTCCGAATGCCGTATTGGTGGTGATGCCTGGGGCCTCCCATACTCGATCGCAAGGGGCCGGCCAACGGGTCGGCCACCACCCATTCGAAGAAGAGGAACAAGGCATGGGCAGGCAGGTCGGGGTCATCGGACTCGGCAACATGGGCGGCAACATGGCGATCACCCTGGCGCGCAAGGGCGTTGCCGTCACCGGGCTGGATCCCTCCAGCGCCGCCTGCGAGCGGGTCGCTGCCCTGGGCGTGGCCATCGCCGGCGATCTGGTGGCCCTGGCCGCCAGCAGTGACGTCATCGTGCTGTCGCTGCCCAAGGCCGAGCACGTCGAGGCCGTGTGCCTGGGCGAGGCGGGCCTGGTCAGCCGCGTGCGGCCGGGCACCGTGGTGGTCGACACCACCACCTCCACCCCGGAGACCAGCCGCCGGGTAGCGGCGGCCTTCGCCGAGGTCGGTGCCGATTTCCTCGATGCCCCGGTCTCCGGCGGCCCCGCCGGTGCCGCGGCCGGCACCATGACCATGGTCATCGGCGGCAGCGAGGCGGCCCTGGCCAAGGCGCTGCCGGCGCTGGAAGCCATGAGCGCGACCCGGGTGCACATCGGTGCCGTGGGCGCCGGCAACATCGCCAAGATCGCCAACAACCTGCTCGCCGCGGCGCACCTGATCACCACCGCCGAGGCGGTGACCATGGCCGCCCGTGCCGGCGTCGCCCCGGAGAAGCTGCTCGAAGGCATCAATGCCGGTTCCGGGCGCAGCGCCGCCAGCCAGGGCATGTTCCCCACCTGGGTGCTGAACAAGGCCTATGACTCCGGCTTCACCATGGGCCTGATGCGCAAGGACGTGGGCCTGGCCCAGCAACTCATCGCCGAACTCGGCCTCGACCTGCCGCTGGCCGCGGCCACCGCCCAGGCCTGGAAGGCCAGCGCCGAGACCCTCGCCGATGGCGAGGATTTCTGCGCCATCGCGCGACGCACCAGCGAAGACCTGTTCGGCAAGGGGAAATGATCATGATGAACGCCAAGACACTGGAATTGCTCAAGCCCTTCTGGGGCGACCGCCAGCAGGTCGCCAGCTACGTGGACGGCGCCTTCGTCGATGGCAGCGGCGAGCGGATCACCGTGCGCAACGCCCATGACGACAGCCCGGCCTACAGCTACCCCGATGCTGACCTGGCCGTGGTCGAGCGCGCCGATACCGCCGCCCGCCGGGCGCGCGAGGAATGGCGCGCCCTGACCGCCCAGGCGCGTGGGCGCATCATCTATCGCGTCGGCGCCCTGATCCGCGAGGAGGCCGAGGCCCTGGCGCAGCTGGAATCGCTGACCGCCAACAAGCCGATCCGCGATGCCCGCGTCGAGGTGCTCAAGGTCGCCGAGATGTTCGAGTACTACGCCGGCTGGGCCGACAAGCTGCATGGCGAAGTCATCCCGGTGCCCACCAGCCACCTCAACTACGTGACCTACGAACCCCTGGGCACGGTGCTGCAGATCACCCCCTGGAATGCGCCGATCTTCACCGGTGGCTGGCAGATCGCCCCGGCCATCACCGCCGGCAACGCGGTGATCCTCAAGCCTTCCGAGCTGACCCCGGTGACCTCGCTGCTGCTGGGCGTGCTGGTGGAACGCGCCGGTGCGCCCAAGGGCCTGGTCAACGTGCTCGCCGGCCAGGGCCATACCGTTGGCCAGCAGGTGATCGCCCACGCCGACATCCGCAAGGTGGTCTTTGTCGGCTCGCCGGCCACCGGCCGGCACATCGCCGCTGCCGCGGCCCAGCGCTGCATCCCGGTGGTGCTGGAGCTGGGAGGCAAGTCGGCCAACATCGTCTTCGCAGACGCCGACCTGGACCTCGCCGTGCGCGGCGCCCAGGCGGCGATCTTTTCCGGCGCCGGCCAGAGTTGCGTCTCGGGTTCGCGGCTGCTGGTGCAGGAAGCCATCTACGAGCGCTTCATCCAGGCGGTGGCCCGCGCCGCCAGCCAGTTCAAGGTGGGAGATCCGAGCGATCCCGAGACCCAGATCGGTCCGATCCACAACGCCAAGCAATTCGCCCATGTACGCAACATGGTGGAAGGCGCCCTGGGTGAAGGGGCGCGGCATGTCGCCAATGGCGTCGAGCCGCTGCCCGCCGGGACCGGCTACTACGTCAATCCCACGGTGCTGGCCGGTCACAACGGCCTGACCTGCGCCCAGGAAGAGATCTTCGGGCCGGTGGTGGTGGCCATTCCCTTCAAGGACGAGGCCGACGCCATCCGCATCGCCAACGACAGCCGCTTCGGCCTGGCCGGGGCGGTCTGGACCCGCGACGTCGGTCGTGCCCACCGGGTGGCCCGTGGCGTGCGCGCCGGCACCTTCTGGGTCAACGGCTACAAGACCATCCACGTCAGCTCGCCCTTCGGTGGCTATGGCGAGAGCGGCTACGGTCGCTCCTCCGGCCTCGACGCCCTGCGCGAATACAGCGAGGTGAAGAGCGTCTGGGTGGAAACCGCCGCGGTGCCCGCCGCCGGCTTTGGCTACGGCGCCAGCCTGGAGTAACAGATGACCATCCATCAAGCCTTGTTGGACGACGCCCGCAGCTGGCGTCGCGATTTCCACGCCCATCCGGAACTGGGTTTCGCCGAGCACCGCACCGCGGCGCGGGTGGCCGAGTTGCTGGAAGGCTTCGGCCTGGAGGTCCATCGTGGCCTTGGCGGTACCGGCGTGGTCGGGGTGCTGCGTCATGGCGAGGGTCCCAGCCTGGGGCTGCGCGCCGACATGGACGCCCTGCCGATGCAGGAGGTGGGGGACGTTCCCCACCGTTCCACCGCCGCCGGGCGCATGCACGCCTGCGGCCATGACGGCCATACCGCCATCCTGCTGGCCACCGCCCGCCACCTGAGCGAAAACCGCGATTTCCGCGGCACCCTCTATTTCGTCTTCCAGCCCGCCGAAGAGAATCTTGGCGGCGCCCAGAAGATGATCGAGGACGGCCTGTTCGAACGCTTTCCCATGGACGCCCTCTACGGCCTGCACAACTGGCCGGGATTGCCGGCCGGCCAGGTGGTGGTCAATCCGGGCGCCATGATGGCTTCGCTGGACACCTTCGCCATCACCCTGACCGGCAAGGGCTGCCACGCGGCCATGCCCGAGCGCGGGCGCGATCCCATCGTCGCCGCGGCGGACCTGATCCTGCAGCTGCAGACCATCGTCGCCCGGCGGATCTCGCCGCTGGCCGCCGCGGTGGTCAGCGTGACCATGCTGGAGGCGGGGGAGGCCATCAACGTCATCCCCGAGGTGGCGCGACTCAGGGGCACGGTGCGCTGCCTGGATGGCGCGGTGCGTGCAGAGGTGGAGCGGCTGATCGGCGAGATCGTCGCCCAGGCGCCGCTGGCCCAGGGGGTGCGCGGCGAGCTGGAGTTCACCCGGGGCTATCCGGTGACCCAGAACCATCCCGAGCAGGCGGCGCGGGTACGTCAGGCGGCGGTGACCGCCTTTGGCGCCGAGCGGGTCAGCGATGGCGTACCGCCGTCCATGGCCTCCGAGGACTTCGCCTTCATGCTGGCGGCGCGCCCGGGGGCCTATCTCTGGCTGGGCGTCGACGGCGCCCAGCCCTCGGCACCGCTGCACAACCCGGCCTATGACTTCAACGACGCCATCATCGAGCCGGCCGTACGGCTGTGGGCCGAGCTGGTGCGCCAGGAGTTGCCGGTCTAGGCCGCTTGTAGCGAGCGCCGCCGACGCTCAGCGAAAGGCGGTCATCTGCTGCACCATGGCCGTGCGCAACTCGTCCGCGGCGCGACTGAGCTTGCGCCCCAGGCGGGTGACCAGTTCGACGTGGGCGCGGGCGAAACCCGGATCGGCCAGGGGCAGGGCGCGCAAGGCGCCGCTGTCCAGTTCCTGGGTGGCGGCGAACAGCGGCAAGAGGGTCACGCCGCCCTGCTGGGCATAGTGCTTGAGCAGGGCGAAGGTGTTGCAGGTCAGGGTCGGCGCCAGGCGCTGGCCGGCGGCCTGCTCCACGGCGTCGAGCATCTGGCGGATGCCGTAGGAGATGTCCGGCAGCGCCAGCCGATGCTCGCCCAGTTCCGCCAGGGTCACGGGGCCGCGGGTCGCGGCCAGCGGATGCTCCGGTGCCACCAGCGCATAGAGCGGCTGTCCACGGCTGCCATGCACCCGCAGGTGCGGATCGCGTGGCGGATTGAACACCAGCCCCAGTTGCGCCTCGTCTTCCATTACCTGGCGGATCACCTCATTGGTGCCCACCACGTTGACCCTGACCTCGATCTCTGGATGCCGCGCGGAAAAGTCACCGAGGCTGGACGACAGATCGCCGATGAAGCCTTCGCCGATGGCCAGCACCACCCGGCCGGTGCGCAGGCCCTGGAGATCGGAAATGGCGTCTCTCAGGCCGTCGAGCTGGGTCTGGCGCTGGCGGAAATAGTCCAGCACCAGACGTCCGGCTTCGGTTGGGGTGATGCCGCGGCGGTGGCGCTCGATGAGGTCGACACCCAGCTCCGCCTCGACCTGGGCGATCTGCCGGCTGACCGCGGAAGGGGCGATATCCAGGGCGTCAGCCGCGGCGCGCACGCTGCCCAGGCGCACCGCCTCGACGAAATAATGCAAGCGTTGTTCGTGAATTCCACGCATCCGTGTGTTCTCTTAAAGGCAACGGAAAAGGCCATTTCCAGTATTGGAGAGAGAACAGGCCGCTGTCCATACTCGGGCCAAGACCACGGCCGCCCCGGCCAGGCCAAGGCCCGCGACGCAGAGCTCCGGAACGGCGCGAAGCCCCATGCGAGACCCCGTCCGCGCTGGGCTTCCTCCCTCCGGCACGCCAGGCGCGCGACCTCGACCAGGCCTCCAGAACGACCGGGTCCTGCTCCCTAGCGGAGCCCTTTTCTGCCCAGCGGGCCTAAGAGCGGCTAACAAAACGTAGCGAGCGGTTGTCAGGCGGGTGCGCGCGGCGCGCAGGAACTGAAGTGTACGAGCGGTACATGAGGATTCCGAGCACCGCACGCACCCGTCTGGCGGACGCGCAGTAGTTTTGTTGGTCGCTCTGAGTCGCTCGCGACTGCCAACCAGACCAACAACCGAGCCCGCGAGCGGGCCGCAGGGGGAAGAATGAGCGCCAATCCGACGCTGGCCGTGGGCCAGGACCGAGCCGTCAGCAATACCGTCAGACTCTACATCTGGGCAGCACTGGTGCTGCTGATCGCCGAGCTGATCGGCTCCCTCACCATACCGCTGGGGCCGGGCAAGGTGGTGCTGCTGCCGATGATCTGGGCGCTCTTGCTGGGTGCAGCGGTGGGGCAGGTCGGCAAGCGCATGCCGCTGGGGGTGGGTATCGACCGCAGCGCCCAGGTGCGCTCGGCGGCCATTCTGCAATACGCCTTGCTGGTGTTCATCGCCAAGCTCGGCCTGGTGGTGGGCGGCTCGCTGCCCACGGTGATCGCCGCCGGCTGGGCACTGGCCTTCCAGGAGCTGGGGCATTTCGTCGGCACCATCCTGCTCGGCCTGCCGGTGGCCCTGCTGCTGGGCATCAAGCGCGAGGCCATCGGTGCCACCTTCTCGGTGGGGCGTGAACCGAGCCTGGCGATCATCAGCGAACGCTATGGCATGGACTCCCCGGAAGGTCGCGGCGTGCTCGCCGAGTACCTGACCGGCACCCTGTTCGGCGCGGTATTCATGGCCATCGTCGCCGGCTTCATCGCCAGCCTGAACATCTTCCACCCCTATTCCCTGGCCATGGGCGCCGGCCTGGGCTCGGGCAGCATCATGGCCGCCGCGGCCGGTGCCATCGCCGCCCAGCAGACGCCCGAGATGGCCAAGGAGGTCATGGCCCTGGCCGCCGCTGCCAACCTCATCACCCTGACCCTGGGCACCTATTTCACCCTGTTCATCTCCCTGCCGCTGGCGGTCTGGGGCTACCGGGTGATGGAGCCGCGCATCGGCCGTACCACCAAGGCTTCCTTCCAGCAGAGTTCGGTGGATGCCGGCGTGGTGGACGAACCCGTGGAACTGGGCTGGTCGGCACGCTTCAGCGCCTGGCTGGCCTCGGGCGCCTTGGCGCTGCTGGCGACCCTGGTGATGAGCAAGACCCTGCCACCGGCTGCTTTCCTGGGGGTCGCGGTGATGATCCTGGCGGCCTTCGTCGGTGAACTGCTCTGCCAGCTGTTCCGCCGCAAGGTGCCAGCGGTGTGCTGGGTATCGCTGGTGGCCATGTTCCTGACCTCGCCCTGGTGCCCGCTGGCGCCGCAGATCACCGCCGCCCACAACGCGGTCGGCATCATGGCGCTGATCACCCCCATGCTGGCCTTCGCCGGCCTGTCCATTGCCAAGGACATCCCGGCCTTCCGTCGCCTCGGCTGGCGCATCGTGGTGGTTTCGCTGATCGCCAGCTTCGGCACCTTCATCGGCGCGGCCTTCATCGCCGAAGTGTTTCACTGATCCTCGCGCGCACCGGGTCCCCGGTGCGCCGCGTCCCGCTACCGTTCTGCCCCCTCGGCTGACT